>WJJK01000357.1 GCA_014729705.1 Candidatus Altarchaeales archaeon
CCGTTTCCCCGAGATCGGCAGACCAATAAGCCCTCGGTGAGAAACGACATCATGTACAGGGATACGGTATTTGTCTATCCCGTCAGCATGAAGCGACTGGAGATGGGCGAGAATACCGAGCATTGGGCAACGACTCCCTATGCGGCTCGGTGCTCATTCCAGGAGCACGCCCTAGACTCCCAGCACACGGACCCGAACAAGAAAGGGTCTAGGTACGTAAGACTCTTTACCAGACACAGGGACTCATTTCGCTGGCACGATAAAGTCGTGTGGAGGCAAAAGGTCTATCTGGTCGAGAAGATTCTCGACCACTTTGATAATATCTCGGGCCAGTACCACCATTCAGAAATTCGTCTCATATTTCTTGAGGACGAAGATCCAAACGCGATCAAGGAGGCTTGATGCTTCCTCCTGTTCTGGAGTCGTACCGCAGGAAGCTGGCGAGCCCTGGCAGAGATAAGGCTCGTAGAGGAGGCTCTCGTGTAATTATGGAGAGGCTCTTTCAGGCGATGCAGCGCCGGTTTATCTGGAAACTGCGTAGTGCATCGGTAAATCCAGGATACCAGGACAGCATTGCAACGGGCAAGTTGAAGGACAGCCTACGTAAAAGGCTTACCCTTACTCCTTCTGATTACCAGATGGAGGTTTACACTTCGGCCAAGCACTACGAGTTCGTAGATACCGGAGAATCAGAGTCAGCGACAGAGCCTACCAGGAAGCGTATCAAACAGTGGATGGAAGCCAGGTTTGGCATTTCCGCTGGAACCGCTGATGACGCGGTTATAGAAGACCCTTCTGGAGGCGGTCTGGTCGAATACGGATTTCTTGTACGTATCATCCTAAATACTGTAAGGGAGAGGCTAGCATCTAATTTCTATGAGGGCATCGATCTCACCAAGACCATTGGTGAGGCCACCGAGAAGCCCGGCGGCGAGGACGCCCTCAGAGACCTCATGGACTTCTGGCTTTCGTTCTATACCATAGGGGCGACATGAGGGCTTGACTATGCGTAAACTACTTCTTAGAATCCAAGACGTACTCACAGGTGACAAGCATCTCACCGAGGTACTCCCCTCTGACAACATCGGGTCTAGCGTGCGGCAGAACGCAAAGTGGCCCTGCCTTGAATACGGAGTATCAGACGTACCGCGTCAGCACCCTTCGGGAAAGCTGGTAACGGCGATCTCCATTCGCATCTACAGCACAACGGGTCCGTCTGAATGCTGGCAGATAGCGGAACGCCTTAGGCCGATTATGATCCCCAAGGTTCTCACCGATAAGGATCTGCGGTTTAAGGTAGACAAGGTACGGTTAACTGACACTATTGCGGAAACCGATCTGTTCACTGATTGGCGCTACCGCGTAGAAGTTGAGTACACGATCTGGCTCACCGAGCTGGACACCATTCCGCAAACCTGAACCATAAAGGAAACCATCTATGTCAGCAGTAGTCCCCGGCAATGCGGAGAACTACACCATCGGTGGCCTGAGGTTCTACTGGACTCCAGACGGAGGTACCGAACTCTACTTCGGTAACGTCGTCACCGGCGGTTTCACCAGCGACATCACGTTCCTGGACCACTACACCGCCAAGTCCGGTTCTCGCGTCAAAGACCGTTCCGTCGTTCAGGAGATCGAGGTCACTATCTCGCTCACCTGTGATGAGCCGACCGTCGAACTCATGAATTACTTCATGCTCGGCGGCGACATCACGGCGGGAACTCCCGATACCTTCTCGCCCTACACCGACCTCGAAAAGAACGGCTCCGGTCGTCTCTTCGGCGTGTCGGATACGGGCAACGAGTTCGGGTGGGACTTCACCGACGCGACCCTCAAGCCCGATGGCGATTTCTCGTACAACGACCAGGACTGGAGCCAGTTCTCGTTCACTTGCGAGGTTCTCGCGGACGATACCGTTCCCGCTTCTCCGTATGGCGTCCTCAGCCATTACGGTGTGGGTGAGGACATCGACGTGAGCATTCCGCTCCCGACGAACTGACTCTAGGACACACTCCTAGTCGTCTCATTCAACTACAACCCAACGTCAAGAAAGTGAGGTAAGCTGCTATGGCAGCCACCAATATCAACAACCTCGACGGGCTGGACGCCGTTGCCGACATCGACGCCGATGAGGAGGAGATCCTCAAGGCTGCGGTGAAGGGCGCGGCGGTCATCGCCGGTGCCGACTCCTACAAGCTCGTGGACCTCTTCATCGGCCAGATGGCCGCTGAGGGCTTCGACTGAGCGCGGGAGACGGTACCGGGGTTCGCGCCTACGTCGAGTCCCCCACGATCAGGGTGTCGCACGTTATCCGCGACGGTCGCAAGCCGGAAGTCCAGTTCTACCAGTGGAACTCGGATACTTCGGAGTGGGATCTGTTCGGACGCGGCGTATTCCCGGTCTTCCTCCACCCGGACTATCCGCCCCGCACCTGATGGGCGGTGAGGTCCACATTAAGGAAACAGGGCACTTCTACGGGGGTGCCCTGTTTTCATTTTGCTTTTCTCCCAAAGAGGCTTATAGTGCCTCTCGTCAAACATCCACAACCTAGCTCTGGGAGTATCTATCATGTCCAAGGAAAAGGCTCCGACGCGGCAGCGTCGAACCGTCAAGCGTGCCATGCCCACCGGCCCCAAGAAGGGAGCCAAGAAGGCTGCTCGCAAGTCCACCACGAAGAAACACGCACCGGAAGACGCCTCAGAAGCCGTCGACAAGGTATCCGAAAATCTGGTGGAATCAGTCAAGGAATCACTCGAATACGAACTCGCAAACCGCGAGGTCCGTATCACCGTTCAAGGCAAGCGCATCACGTTCCGAGCGTGGGGGCTCGCCAAGGAACTACAGTACGGGGGACGCATCGTCAGCCTCGTACAGCGACTCCAAGGGGTCGTCGATCCAGACTCGTTTGACCCCGAGAATCTGGACTTCACGCTTCTCTCACACCTGTTCTCGCTCATTGCCGAGGACGTCCTCGACATCATCGCCGGATCTATCACCGACCCGTTCAAAAACCACGGTGCCGCCTACGATTGGATTGATCAGGAATGCGATTTCCAGGATCTCTTCAATATGGCCGTCATCGTCTATGATCAAAACTTCAAGGGGGAGAAGGGCCTGGGAAAACGCCTGGAGGGCTTCCAGACGGCGATAGAAGGGGTCACCAATCTGGTGACCGAGGCAGTCAACGTCAAGTAGACTCGCTTCCTCTGACACTCATTGTCCAGGAGCTTGTCTCAAATGGACACTCGTTTGTGGACATCATGAACGAGTACACTCCTGGGATGATACGTAAGTTTTATCGTGCTTGCGTCATCCGTAGGAGCGAGGCACTTCTGGACAATGCTACCGCCTCTAGGTTCGGCCAAGCGACCGAGAAATCCTGGCGTACAGTCCAGCAAGAAGTCAGACGCAGCATAGATGGTCTTATGAACAAGGCCGCGCCCAAAACGGCCGCTGCCGTTCGTAGAGGCGATGCTGACCTCAATAACTTCTTCGGGATGGTTACCAGGGACAAGAAGGGCTCTTCCAAATCCTTGACGCGAAGGGACATCAAGGATGCCGGTACGTAACTATAAGGACATCTACACCCTTCAGGCACAGTTTCCTGAGGCTCAGGCAAAGCGTTTCGCGGAGACGCTCAAGAAGCTATCTACCGCATTCAAGGAACTGAAGCAGGCTACTACGGGAAGAAGTGCCCTGTCTAACCTGAGTCGTATTTTCGGCTCTACTGCGGCTACAAACGTATCTCGATACGCTCAAGGAATAAGGCAAGCAGCAGCGGCGATAGACCAGGTCAGCGCCCGTGCTTCCGCTGCTGTTGGTAGTATCAGTAGCCTCCGAACTGAGCTGGCTGCTTTATCCAGCCAGGACGTTACCGCCGAGGTTTCGGCGGCTCCGCAGCAACAGCAACAACCGGCATCTGGCACTCCAGCGACTAGCGCGCCTGAGTTGCGAGACAGGGCCGAAGCGGTTGAGAGACTGGGCCAGTCGTACCTCAGGCTCAACAGTGAGGCCCTTAAATTCTTCTCAAACGAGGCCAGGGTAGGCAACGCACTCCAGATTACTTCTGGAGCGGTCAATCTTCTTCAGCAGAGGCTCACTACCCTAACGGCCTCTCAGGGCCAGGCTGCGAGCGCTACTTCCAGAATTACCACGGCAACTCGCAACCTTAATCAAGAGTTGGCTAACAGCACTAATGCCAGGTTCACTAACGCGCAAAGGGCTCGCGTTACCGCTCTGCTCAGGGAGCAGCAGGCTAGAGACAGAAACCGCCTCGTAGTCGAGAAGACCATTGCGGCCTACGAACGTGAAAATGGTACAGTAGGAGATCTGGCCCGTGTTCGCCGTGATCTGCTTCGCCTCGTCAGTAGGTCTGGTACCGAGGGAGAAGACCTCAATAAGGTTCTAAATGAACGTCTCCGCGTAATCCAGCAGTTGAATAACGCGGAGAGGACGTCTGCGGCCAACCGTAAGGCCATCAATAGAGAAGAGGCCCTTTCTGCACGACAGCAGGCTACCGCTGCCGTAGGCCGTGCTTTCCAGGCTGGAACAATAAGAGCCCAGGATACGGCTCGTGCTATCCGTGACGTTAACGCGGCTCTGAAGAATTACCAGGGAACGGCACAAGATGCGGCTGCCGTGGCTGATCGATTGACCCGTCAGTTCATTCAGCAGTCAGAGACGTCTAGGGGCCTGGCACAGAGGACTACTCGCCAACGGCTACAGAATGAAAATCAGATTACACAGGAGTTGTCTAAGCAAGTACAGCAATCTAAGCTGATCTCGCGTGAGGATGCTAACGTAGCTACTGTTACGAAGCAGATTGCTCGGGAGGTAGCAAAGGGCAACATTGCCCGCAGGGACGGGCTACGGCTGGTCGAGCAGACTGTTGCTGCGCAAAGATCATTGCGTGATCTTGGTCCTGAGCAAACGGGTTTCTCACAGTTTGCACAGTTGACGCTCCTGGCTATCACTACTGCGAAGATCGAGCAGTCTATCCGAGCGGTTATTGATGCCTTTGCTGAATTTGAACAGCAGTTAACGGAAGTCAGAAAGACTGCTAGCGCCACTGAGGCGCAGATGAGTGCGCTGGGTCGGGAGCTACTCACCTTAGGGCAAGAAATCCCGATTCCAGCCCAGGAGCTTGCGCAGATCGCAGGGGTCTTGGGTCAGGTTGGCGCTCTTGAGGCTGCGGGTAAATCTGTTGATGCTTTTGCACAATCCGCGCGGGAAGCGGTGAGCCTTGTTGCTGAGGTGGCTATCGCCACGGACCTGACTGCTGAAGAGGCTGCCAAGTCGTTCGGGCAGTTACGTGCGGTGTTCGCCAATGACATTCAGCGGATAAGGCAGCAGCTAACCCTGCTTACGGGAGAGACTGCGGATGTAACGGACGCCCTACGTGCGATCTTTGGTGTACTCAATGAGGTATCAAACGCAACAGTCGCTACGGTTGGCGATCTTTCCCGATTCATCCAGAACTTCGGTGGTGTTGCTTCTGCGGCCGGCGTAGCCGTCGAAGAAGTCGCCGCTCTCGGTGGCGCTATCAGAGACCTGGGTGTATCTCCACAGGTAGCTGGTACTGCTCTATCTCGATTGTTCCAGGAGGCTACTCGCAAGGCAGAAGTGTTCGCCCAGACCATCGGCACAAGTACGGAAGAGTGGGTTGATCTCTTTGCGACAGATGCTAATGAGGCCCTCCTCCAGTTCTTGGAGCAACTCGGGCAGTTGTCTGCTGCTGAACAGGCGAGGACATTGACTGCCCTCGCTGCTAGGCAGAGGCTTCGCAATACAATCGTCAAGCTGGCACAAGCTACTCAGCAGCAGGCAGACGGTCAGAAGACTCTACGTGATAGGCTTGCCGAGACAACCAGCCTGGCTACCAATTACAACTCTATCGCGGACGAGGCCGCTAAATTCTCGCAAACATGGAATGCGAGTATCAATCGTCTTCAGAACGCTATTACTTCTGTAGGCAATGCTCTGAGTCCTCTCCTTCGTCTGGTTGCGCAGTTCATCGATGCGTTCTCTGGTCTCGTAACTTTCATTACGAACATTGATGTATTCGGTTCCTTTGCTACTTCTCTTGTTGCCATTGGCGTGGTCATCGTTGGTCTCCGCCTGAAGTTCTTGCTAATCAAGAAGACCTTGGATATTACGAGCCTGTCCCTACGTGGTATCGTGGACATGTTGGGTCTGTCCTCTTTGGGGTTCATTAGGCAAGCCTCTGCGACAGAAAAGGCAACGTTGTCTTTCCAGCGATATAACGCCGTCGGACACACGGTTATCTCTACTAACCAGAGAGTAGCACAGTCTCAAGGCTTAGTCGGAAGATCGATGGGCCTTCTCAGCGCCAATATGGGAAAGATTATTGGCGGGATAAGCCTCCTCGGAATTACTATTGGATCATTTGTTGATGGTCCTCTAGGAGAGTGGATCACCGGGCTCAGTTCAGCCGCATTTACTCTCCAACTTCTCTCCCCGTTGCTTGGTAAGGTAAAGACTGCCATTGCAGGTCTGTCAGCAACTCTTGCAGGAAGTGGAGGCGCTCTCGGCGCTCTAGGTGCAGGGCTAGGAAAGATCCTTAGTGCCAGCGGTATTGCCCTCGGTGCTCTTGCTGCCAAGGCTGCCCTCGTTGCTACGGCTATTGCAGGAGTCGTTGCAGTCTCTATTCAGTTGGCTGCTCGTTTGCAGGATCTCGTACTCCAGACTAACAGGTATGAAGAATCTTTAGAGGGAGTTGCTGCCAGAGTAGGGTCTGGGCAAGGCGGCTTTACGGACCAAATTGTGTTTGGGTTCTCCTCTGCTTCTGACGCTGTGGCTCATGCTGCGGGTTCGCTTGCCGAGTATAACGAACGTCTGCGCAACTCGGAAAACCTTTTTGCTCAATTTATCGGTAACTCAGCTATCCTCTCTGAACTAGCTCTGGATGTAGTGTTCTACGGGTTTGCTAACGGTGTCCGAGAGTTTGCTGAGGAAGTACGCAGAGCTAATGACGCACTCAGAGCTACGGCAGAAGTGACATCTGGTGCGGTTCCTTCCTTCCTGGAGGCTTTGGGTCTCGATCAGACTCAGCAGAACCAGATCATAGAAGGAGTCAACTCAGGGCTAATCTCTGTTAGGCAGGTCCTGAGCAGCACTCGTGATGAGCTTACGGCATTCGTATCCGATAACGAGGCGTTGATTACAAACTCTCTCAAGGTTCGCGAGGCTCTTGAGGAGGCAGGGGAGTCGGCTGAGGATGTAAATGAGATTTTCGGTGAAGGCGCTATTACTGCCGAGCGGCTCTCAGAAATCATCGAGGATTATGGTCTCAATCTTAATAACGTAACTGATGCCCAGAGAAATGCTTCGGAATCGGCTCGTGAAAATGCTATTGCCCTTGAGCAGGCTGCCAAAGCCACCAAACAGGCTAGACTGGAAAATGAGAGACTACAGTCTACTCTTGAGGAGATAGCGTCTGAGGACACAATTTCTGCTTCTGTTAGCGACATAGAGAAGCTGGCTCGTAACGAGTTTGAGGAAAATAACGATCTTATCCGAACCAGGATCGCCCTTACAAACGGTGTGGCAGAGAAACTGGAGTCTATAAAGAGGACAGAGCAGGAAACCTCTGCCGAACTCGAAAGAAGGCAAGACAGGATTATCAGGCTTGAGGGTACCAGAGACAGCTTGCAGCGTACCATTGAGGAACGAGCATCTACCAACATAGCACGAGATAGGGCGCGTTTACAGAGGATAAAGGATATATTGGCATCTGAGCGATCGGTGGTGACAAGCCTGGAAGAGCAGAACCAGGCGTATGCTGAGCAGGAGCAGCGTGTTACCCGTTTGGCAGAAGTGGCAGAAGCCAATCTTCGCCGTCGCGAGTTGCAGGCTGAGGCTGCGGCAGCAGAGGTCGAACTCACACGTAGACGAGAGGTTGCCCAGGCTACGGAAAAGGCACTTCAGGATATTCTGGAATCTAATGCTGATCTTCGCGTAAAGACAGAGGAGGGTACTTCGCGTAAACTTCTTCGTGTCCAAGAAGAGTATTATGCGAAGATTAAGGAGATCAATGATCTCCGCATTGAGGATTCCGAGAAGGCTGCCGAGATATTGGTAGCCCTGGAGCAGAACCACCGCCTCCGTATCCTGCAAGTTCTCCAAGAATCGGCAGCCGATAGGATCAAGGCACGTCAGGATGCTGTTGACGAGGAAAAGAAGGCGCTCAACGAGCAGCAGAAGATAATTGAGAAGGGCTTCTCTGCGGCTACGAAGGAAGCCAATAGGCAAATCAAATCTATGGAGAAGCAGATTGTCTCTTCTTCAAAGGCGCTTGATACTTTTAACGACAGTTTCCAGTCAATTTTCAGAGACCTTGGTGACCCTTTTGCAAACTTGGCACAGGGTATCACCGAGGCTGCTGATGCTGCCAGGAGCCTTGTTGCTGCTGCTGCCAAGACCGGAGATCTTGTGCGAGTTCAGGCCGCGCTGGAGGCGGGTGCAGAGGCAATCGAACGGGCGGCATTTAACGCGGGGAGAGAACTGGCTCGTATCGGTGATGAGCGTCGCAGGATAAACGAGGAAGCAGCACAACTCACGGCAATAGACCAGCAGGGGCTGCGTGAGTTCCGTGACGCCTATCAGAAGAACTTGGCTGATGCAAATATCACGGAGATTGAGCGCGGTCGTCGTGCTGAGCTGCTTCGCCAGAGAGCAGGTGAAGTTCTGGGAGAGGATGCTGCGGACCTTGCAGGCGAACTTGCGGACACCCTCGACAACGAGCGTCAACTAAAGGCCATCCTTGACCAGACCGACCTCCAGAGGCAACTTGTCGCCCTTACCAAGGAGCAGACTTCTGATCTGAAGGAGTTCGCCAAGTCCGCTACCGAAATAGTTGAGGACGAGGATCCGCAAATTCCAGCTAAACTGGATGAGTTGATCCTTGCTACCAAGTCCCAGACTCCGGCAGCGCAACGGCTTGCGGCTCTTGTAGAGCAGCAGCAAGCCATTCTGGATCGCATTGCCACAGCCCAGGAAGAGGAGGGTGAGGCAGAGGCCCCTCAAACACTCGGTGATGTCGAGGAGCAAGTCAGACAACTGGAATCCATCAGAGAGAAGCGGCAGCAACTAATCGAGAAGGAAGAGGCTCTTGCTGGTGCCACTGATAAGATTACGGAGAATTTCAGGAAGGCAGAGGAGTCGCTTCCGGCCTTCCTCGACGCCATAGATAGAACAGCGGCAATGCTTTCAGATGTTCTCGGTGAAAGTTTCCGTGCTGATCGTTTCCGTACTGCCGCTGCGGATATGGCTCACTCCGAGCGGTCTTTCAGAGAGCAGGCTACCAGAAACAGGGAGGAAGCTGCGAGGACAAATGCTGCTGCCGCAGAACTCACAAGTGAGGATGCTACGTATGCTAGGGAGCAACTCCTTCGGGAGAATGATGGATTCCTCAAATTCCTGGTTGAGCAGGAGCGTAAGAGAATAAAGGCTGACCGTGAGCTTACACAGTCTCTTCGTGACTCCAAAGATAGGTTGCAGTCCCTTGAACGTACAGCCTCTCTCGGAGGGAGCCCCTAATGCCCGTGTCTCTATGCACCTTCACCCTCTCCGATGAAGGGGACGTGTTCAACCTCGGAACTGAGGATTGTTACGTGTCTTCTCGTTACGAACCGGGACGGACTATTTACACCGTTCAAAGTTATTACGTGAATAGAGAGGGCAATCGTTTCTACATCGACGGAACAGCAAGGGGAGCAGCGGAGAAGTACGTATCCGATCTAGCGAAGTCTCTTGGAGCCAGAGAACTCGTATCAATGCAGGGACCGGACGGGGACATGTATGTTCCAGATTCAGAAGGCAAGTCAGGGACACTTGCCAATCCTTACACGGAACTTTCCGTCAGCGGTGCTTTCTGCACGGCTGTTGAGCATGACGATCAAGGCGGGCGGTACTACGGGGTTATCTTTACGTTTGAGAAACCGGATTACGACGTATCCGATGTTCCTTCTGGTGCCATTTTATCCTACAAGGACATCGACCTCGGTAACCTGCCTGGATACATTGAGGCTATTCCTGGTCCTAACTTCGTTACGTACACTGCTTCGGCTCCGTATCGGGGAAACGATATAGCTTCGTACCCCACGTCTCTGGCAGACGACGTAGGGTTCTTGCCTATCCACACCGCAGACATCGTTCGTGGTGACATCGGCAGCCTGGGGGTTGTGAAAACATGGAACGCCGAATCAGGCGTACTCCGGTGGGGGAATAAAGGGTTCAATGAGCCTGACTTGTACCTGTCTGATATGAATGTCGCCAGAGAGGGCGCGGGCCTTATTGTAATCACCATGGACTTCGTTAAGGGTAGGTAATGGCTGTCCACACTATTCCTGATGAAATCGGCCTTCGCGTAGACTCTCTTCGTGTCTATGCAAGCAAGAGCGGTGACGCCTCGGTTGAGTACGCCCCCGATCTAGCGGCTGAGGTCACCCTGGATACAGACGATATTATTATCGTCAAGGGCAACACACGGACGCTTTACAAGTGCATCATCCAGCAGATCAGATTCAACTTCAATCAGGAGACCTCTTCACCAGAATGCACGGGGATCGAGGATACGATCAACACGATTCCATGGGAAGCTGTCAACGACTACTATAACGTAACGGACTTGCCGTGCCTAGACCTTCGCAATACCGAGAAGACCATTCAGGACTTCTTTGACGAAGAATTCGTGGATCCAGTTGACACATGGTTTACTGAGGTTGAAATCGGATCAGGTATCGGGGCTCTTTTGCTCCCTGAGTTGGAAACGAAGGGGAAAGGATTCTTCGACATTCTCAAAGCCATACTAGCTCCTTACCCGCATATCAGATGGGCTATAGAGTACGACGACACGGAGGGGATGTTTCCTCTTGGGAAATTGGTCATTTATGATGCTACGGTAGGACGTGATGAGCATACCGTAACCATCGGCACTGACGCAGTCGATTTCCAGCTCACCAAGGATATTTTCGACTGCGCTCAGAATGTCCACCTGTACGGATACGGGGATTTTCTTGAGAAGCTGGAAGTAGGTGTTCCTGCGTGGCAGAAAGAGTGCATCATCACGAGACAGAATGTAGGGATCAAAGGCCCGCAGACCCCAGACGATAACATCAGTATAGGATTTGAGGATGATGAGTTTTTCTTGGACCTTCATCTTTACGCCAATGATGCTCCGTGGTTCGACGCTGCTGACCAGGGAGCCTTCGGAGGCGGTGGCATTTTCGGAGACGCCAGACAGATGCGTCTTTGGCCTGGAGGAGACATTGCATATAATGTAGAGACGGGCGAAGTTCGGTTCCTCTTTGCTGACGATGAAGAAGGAAGCGACGATGCTAAGTGGTGGTGGGTCAACAACGAAGACGGAACTGTCTATCCTCCAGACCACTTTGAGGCCAGGCCAGGGCAACCAGTTCATCCAGCGTTTATTCCCGGTATAATTCGCAGACCTATCGGATACAGAAACTCCCATCTGAATGAGGACATTCGGTGGTGGGCTGAGTACAAGACATTTACGGAAGAAGCCTTCCGTATGTATAGGGTGTCTGAGCCTATTTCGGACTTCCGCATACGTGAACTTGATTACCAAGATCAGGTAAGCGGGGAAGAGACGAAGTCCTTCAGAGTGGAGGATGAGAGCCTGGAAGTATTCCGTCCTGCAAATACTATTTCCAGATATGAGGATTTTGAGGAAGAGTACGACCCTGTTGACTACGACTCATACAATGAGGTTCTTTTCCCAGGAGGAACTGCCGCTGAGGTAAAGCCGTGGTATGCCTCGGGTGACGGAACCATCAAGGTAGGCGCGTACACACCAGTCGGAGGCGGGTTCAACCTTCCCACCTATCAAATCCCGATGCTCAAGCCTCAGACCTACAGCACGGATAGTTTGTCCCTGGCATTCTCCGTTCTAGTTGGCTTCTGGAAAGAACTGGAGTCTGATGTTTCATTTGAGGAAGGAACTAACTGTATTGTGACCAGCAAAAGGCAATTGGCCGCGTACCCTCAGTGGAACGATCAGCCAGTGAAGACTTACGAAGAGGTAACCATTGGCGCTGCCCTGTCTGGTGTCGATGCAGGAGTTATCGCGAGCACCCTTCGCATTGATAGCCGCATTGTTCTCTACACGTGGCCTGTTCTCGTTCACTACACTGCATGGAGAGAGGCGAAGGAGGACCGCACAACTCCCTACGGTCTTAACAAGCACGTTAACAACCATATGAAGTCGGCATTCATTTATCGTGATGGTGTATTTATGGACCGCTCGGTTGAGGAGCCAGAGCCGGTTACGGTGTTTGACAACATTTCCCAACCGGGCGGTCCTTTTATTAAGGCAGCCGACATGCTCGAAGAGTATTACGGAGAGATAAACTGGAAAGGAACAATCAGAGTACACGTAGAAAAGGGACAAGACGGATGGGTAGTACCCTATAAAGTAGGGGACACGGTCGTTCTTGCAGGAGAAGTCCCGCCAGAACTCACGGATTTCAGAGGGCTCGTCAATGGAGTAGACTTGTCTTCTCTGGATAACGGAATAGTGTCTCTCTCGTTCGGTAAGCACGTACCGGCGAGAAACCCCTTTGCCCCAGCAGAACAACTAGGTGTTTCTCTCGACATCGAGGGTTTTGGTGACACCGATCCTCTCAATCCAGCCGTTACGAGGGTAAAATGAGCAGGAAAAGAGAACCGAGAATTCGGCGTCTGAACGAAGGAGGTATTCTTCGTCAGCGCAACACTGTTAAGGTTCGGGCAAAGAAGGAAGATGCCAGATTCAACACCAAGGTTATCGGTCACGGTAATTTCATTACGGGACTTGAATTCGATGATACCCGTAACTTGCTCACAATTACCAAGTCACAGAATGCAAACAACGCCTCCCTCGATTCCGTTCGTGCGGCAGCCGTTCAGGGCACTCTTTCAAAGGTTGATGACATTCCCGAGGTCGATTCGTGGTTCGATGATGGTACCGGATCTACTGATAGAATGCTTCCTATCGGTTACGCTCACGGGGACCCTCTCCCTTCTCTACCTGCGGGACTGTCTTGGGTCAGACTCAATGAAGGGTCTATGCGTGCGGGATTGTTCTCTTGGGATGCTGACGTAGACGAAGCTGATTTGGTAAGAACTGATGAACTCAAGTCAAAGTCTGCCAACCCATTCAGGGCAGAAGCTATTCTGGATGACGATGACAACCTAACTATCATAAAGGTATACTACGACCAACCTATCGAACTAGCGGAAAACCTCAACGCGAACGCACTTGCCAAACTCATTCGATTCAATACGGACATGGGTTCTGTTCATGCCATTTCAGTCTCCGTAGAAGACAACATCCTGGCTATTGGCCTAGACCGTCAAATCGACATACGCGAGAACATTTACGTTCAGGTGATGAAGGGTGTTCTTTCAAGTAGTGCGGACAGCAACATGGTCCCTGTGGTAGGCAGGGGTGCTCGTTTCTGCTACGTTGTTGTGGTTAATCGCCAGAGAGCGGGTAGAGACTTATCCGAAGACGAAGGAGTAGTCCTGTCCAGTGTCCAACGAGTGAAGGACACCAACAATAACACGTATCCCGTATACGATATAGCTCCTCTAGGCGGGGAAGGTGGAGGCGGTACCACTTTCGCCTTGGGTAAGGTTATAGGCGGCAATTCTCATCCTTTGGACGACTCTGAAAACCAGTCTTATCCGGCTCAAAAGAATAACTCATTTCCTTTACCTTATCTTACTGGAGACGGGGAGGCGTTGAACGTCCTTCCAGAGGTTGAGAATTGGGATGAGCTTACCCTTCCCGACACGTATCAGATTGGCGATACTCTTCCAGGTACTCCCCTTCCTGCGGGTCTGTGCTACGTGCAGCTTGCTCGTCCGTACTCCCTTTTGGGATCTTCTTGGGATTCGGCCGTGTCTCTTGCCCCTGAGTCGTCAGACTCCGCTCTTACGTTGCAGAAGGCTGGGGTTGATGCAAGAGAAGGCTTAGACTTAATAATTCTTACGTTTAATAAAGGTGGATTCTATTTTATTGACGACGTGGGTAGTTCGTCGTTTGATGTTACTGTTACTGACCAAGACGGTAACGATGTATCAAATGATTTTGCCGTGCAAGATTTTGAGATTGACGGTAGAACCGTCGTTCTTCGATTGTCGTCTGTTCTTGATCCAGACGAGCACTCGGTTCAAATATCTATTTCGGAGATTGTTGCTATCGCTGCTGATGAGGAGGAGGGAACAGAGGCAGAAACCAACACGCCAGAAACTGGCTTCTCCGTGTCCTATATTGGTGACAAGTATACTATGGTCTTTGCTTTGAATCGTCAGGCAGATCAGATGTTCACTTTCGGCACTCTGGTTCTTCTGAATGCGTCCGCTATAAGCGTCACGGATGAGAACGGTGTTTCTCGTCAGGTTGTGGACATAGTTGGTCCTGTATCTACTGCTCAGGTGCATGATCATGCAGACTTCACCTCAAGCGGTCTTGGTCGTTCTAGTATTTCGGTTTCGTATCCCATGGGTACTCCATAGTGACTGCTAACCCCGCGTACCGTTGGTTCTTCGACTTTTATACTCCGCTTAGGATCCCCTTTGCGGATGTCGATCTCAACGTGTCTGACCCGGAGAAACTATATCGTAAAATAGATGATGCAGATACGGAAGAATCATTCGTCACCTTCCTCAAGCATGAGCGAGAGGTGTTCAAGAAGTTCTGCACGGTTCTTGCGGGAAAAGATGATCACCGTTGTTGCTGGGGACGCTATTCGCAAAGACGGCTTCGTAAGAAGTATGCGGATGTATTCGGTAACAATCAAATACTTGATGAACTGATCCCTGGGCCTTTTGGACCATCGAGCACCGCAGGCTTACAGGATTACTCGGGGGAGACGTATACCTTTTATCTTGAGCCTATGGAGATAGCCTTCCAGGAAAGAGACGGAGCTACGATTGATCGCTCAGTTCCATCGTATAAGGCCGGCGGATTCTTGGATATGACTTTCTATTCAGGCATCCATATTTCCGTCAAGGCACCTGACGCTATATACCAGAACATAGTGGCTAAACAATATCTTTACGTGTACGAGACAGGAAGAAAGAGGACGTCTAAGGTACTTCCTGCTCGACGCATTGATACTTCTATCTTCCAGGTTAAACAACCTGGACAGTACAAGTTTTTTTCACCCTCTGGATTTTATTCATACTTGGATGCGGAGAGCTACTATCTTTTAGGTTCTATCGCCTCTTATACGTTAAAGGACCCAGAGGCCACGTATACGGATGTTCTTGTTCGTATAGAAAATAACGCAGGATTTAAGGTCATACAATGGAAAGACGACAAGCACCCAAAGGGCCTTGACCTCTCTGGCGTGTCTTTTGTCTTTCATTATCAGTACGGCATTACGTTAAATATGACTATCAAAGAAATGATGGTCACGGATCACTACATAGACATAATTTTGGACAACGTCAACAAGGCATTCTTCGGAGCGTCGTATCAGCCCTTGGGTTCTCCTGCGCTCCTGGCTGTGGAGTTCAGAGTCGTAGATAACGTAAATGAGTTTGTGTGGGACAAACTTCCTGTTGCTGCTTCGGCCTACCCTCAATACGGGATAAAAGAGGGAGAAGCGGTACACCAAGATCGGGTGCCTTCAGAAGTCGTTGTTAATTACCGCTATACTGCTCTTGAAGAGGGCGATTCCTTTTTAATAACGCAAAAGGAAGAGTCAGGAACCCCCACGTTGCAAGCAGGTGAAGAAAAGGTTCTTACTTGGGATTATATGGTATACACTATTTCTGGTGTATCAAATCAAGAGTCGGCAACTACATATGCGATGCTGGCTCGGACAGATACAGGGGACTCAGGTGGTCAGGAGGGCATTCAGTTTGACAAGTCCTTCCTTGGGTTTGTAAATCAGCTCCCCTTGAATTCGGTCTATCGATTTGATACGTATCAAAATGTTTATGATTTTATGTCTAAGGTTAATCTGGAGAATACTCGCTTTGTCGATCTCCACAATGTACTAGGCGATGACGCTATTCTTCGTAGATTCCCATTTAATCAGGCCAAGCATATTTCTTGGTTTGACATTATCATGCTTAGGCTCCTTGTGGTTCCAGATGATAGGGAAGAGGCCCCATGTTGTTTTGTTGTTCGCAATAACCGTATGGAATGGCATGATCCGTTTCAGGCGGGACTAGATAATGAGTATAGTGACAGGTCTCTCATTTGTTCCCACGTCCCCAAGCTCCTTGGAGATGATGTAATTGGTGATCGTCCCCTTGTAGGAGTATCAGGCGGTTACTACGGGTTTGCGGCTTTGTCTTCACCAGATGCCAGGGGCGCAGTCGTAAGAGTAGATCCGAATAGAACAGGAGGCATAGGATCTGGCGTAGTCACAGGCTCTCGTATATGCCAAGGGTTCCAATATCAATGGGGATTACGTCTGTATTACAACTACGTAATGCCGTATGACGAGGTATACCCGTCTAGCAATGTAGTGGGTAATCCTCCTATCTACTATTCTAAAGGTTATGGGTTCGTTGCAGCCGTGGAAAACGGCTATGGAACTCCCGCTGATGTAGTTGTTCCTGCCGATGTCTCTGAGTCTCAGATACACAGGATACCAGGTACAGGGACTGAAGGCGGGGATAAAAAGCTAGAAGAATGGCGCGATAATAGTGTTAGTCCTTATGAGGACCACCATTTGTACGGCCCCGTACATCCGCTGCGTTTTGGAGACTACTACGTGGATATTGTTGGTGGTGTGCCTTCGCGTAGTTATTTTTATCGTCAAAACACCTCTTTCTGCAAGGGCAGACCTGAACTCCTATTTGGAATGGGTGAGAGTGCCATATCCACACCTCTCATTTTTACCAAGTCTCTTTTAGGCGCAGGAGGTTGCTCCGAACAGGTTACCATGGGGGAATGGGAGATGATGCTGGCTGTTCCCCCGGAAGAATACTTCAGAAACTACCAAACGCCACGTAAGGTCGTGGTAAAGATGACAGGTTCGTATCAGCATTGGAAATGCTATTATCGTCCTGCTTCAACTACTGACCCTAATACTCTTTTACAGGGACACAGTGACCATAGGTTCACCGAGTATAGGCTTGTGGAACTTACTCCTTTCGTTCCAGTAGTAGTAAAGGCTAGCTGGTCTCGCTCCGTATGGAGGAATTGTTATTTTTCCTGCGATAATATAGGAGACACTCAGGAATATGACGAGTTCTCCTCCCAGGATATTACTTCGTCTATATTCGACGGGCCTGAGGTTAGCATGCCTGGATCTGGTCCTACGTATTCTCTTTCACAGCAGACGTATAATGCACCAGGACAAGATCCGTGGTATGACTCTTTTGAGGATACGGATGATTTTATCAACATCTTTGAAACGGAACCAGCTACGTTCTTCTACCAGAATGTAGGAAGCCGTCTCCTTAAAAATGAGGACGTCACTCATTTCAGTGTCCCGGACCAAGGCCCTCTCTTCGGCAACTTTGCTGCGCACATCCCCTATACGATGAAAGTCGGTTCACCTACGCCGTCAGTCATAGTCACTGATGGAGCTGGGACAGAGATATGGGACGCTCCTACCGGCATTGCTTCCAATGAGGGAAATTATTGGGGCGTTTTCCCCCGCAACTTGGATTCTACTTATGTTGATTACGTATATTCCATTCCTGTTGCGTATAGGGGAACACTGTTATTCGACGTAGCGGGAAACCAGGACATCGAGGAAGTCAGTAATCTGCAACCGGATTTGGCTACGGTTGGAAGGGATAACCGTGGACTTATCACTTGGAAAAACGATGTTACCGAGAATAAGGCTTATTGGGATATTATTTACGTCCGCATGTCTTTCGGATCAGTCATTCCGATTATTATTTTGGTTTTACCAGAGGATCTTCTGAGCAAAGGAAGTGATTGGGAGGTACAGCGCGTCCGCACTACTCTCAGGCGTCGTTCCACCTTTAGTTACGGTATCGACAATTTGATCAATGACCAGTATTCAGAATGCGCGCATGTTCAGGACGTCTCTACCGTATACTATGAACTTACTCCGGGGTCTTCGATAACTGTGTCTAATCCGGCATCCAGTAAGATGCCAGATTTTGAAGGAGGAGATGAAGCCTGGACATTCTCTCTTTTCACGCCTGAACTGGACGATTCCTTCTATGAGAATGAGGGATTTTATATCGTTGTTCCTAATACTAACAGATCTTGGAAATGCTTTGCCTCTACCACCGATAATCCATGGTTCAACGATAACTTCGATAATAAGGTCGAAGCAACGTATAACGAGAAAGAGGACAGGTGGGAACTGCATATTCCCTACCCAGAAGGTACTGAGTATTACGTTTATTTTTGGGACGTAGTCATGTCGAGTTCCATTCAATCCGCCAAATTTACCGCAATCGGTAATCAGGGAGTGACGGTACAAGAGGATGAGCCTCAAGATCCTGAGTACAACGGGCAGGGAGGGGTTGACCTATGACCCTTCCACGACACAGGCCCAGGATAGGTAACTACGGAGCTGAAGGTCCGTTTGATATTAGTCCTTACGTAACTTATATCAAGTATTATAGGTACCGTAAGAAAGGCACTACCACTTGGACGTCTTGGCAGGAGTACGATCCTGGAACGGAAACTATATACATTCAGAATCTTACTGGTTCGACTGTCACCTATGAGTTTCAGCAAAAGGTAGAGGCTATATTCCAAGGGAGCGTGTACGAAGAATGGATTTACGATTCTTTGGTCCATGTTCCGCCTACGCCGCAGTTCTCGTGCGACAACTGGACAATTGATCCCGCCACTCCACAATTTAGCGGGGATTGGGATTACACATTCGATGTTGTGTCTACTCCTTCTTACTGGGGAAGTGAAGGTGACATTGATGTTGAGGTAACTATAAGGTGCTATGATTTCGATGGTAATTTACTGGATACTTTTGTCCATACCCCTTCAGTGGTCAGTGGGCAATGCACAGGAACTATTACGCTAGGTACGTGGACAACGGATACGGCAAACGAATATGGTTACTTTGAATTTGACGTTGATATTTCTGTTCCTGGATCCCCGGTTATCCCGGACGCCACTTGTTCCCACACCTTCTTGGATACTTGGGAAGGCACGGTTGTTACGGCTTGGTGTTGCAACAATGTCGATACCATAGGTATGTATGACTGGAGCAGTGATGCTTACCTGAATAATTATTGCACTGAGACGGTAGTCGCTGGAACAACGGTTTATTACAAGGTAGTTTACAACTCTGACTCGTATGCTGATTATGAAAGCACATGGGAGATCAGAGACGGATCAACTGTTTATGCTAGCGGCGGATTCCCAGCCAGCACAACGGGCGGTATTCATACAGGCAGCTTCACGTACTCTGGAGATATTGATCTTCTTTATCTCTATTTACAGGATAGCTACGGGGATGGCGGAGTAGAAATCGTGGATTGGGGGTTTTCTGACGAGGCTGCTGTCGAGTGTGTTGGTGGTGGAGGCCCAACCCCAGGAGACGGGTGTAGCTGTTCTGGCCCAAAGATAGTTGATTTATCTACGTCAGATTACGTATACATTTTTTGGGACGACATTGACTGCGATACGGACACTAGCTACGGCTACGCTGCTGTTACAAGCGTTCCTTCGGGCGAAGATATTTATTTCTATGACTCGGAGGGAGCGGGCCATGATTACATGTTTGACGTTTATGATGATGAGTGTAACTACCTAGGCACGTCATCCCCTGGTCCGTATGGATTTGATATTTGGGGGCCTACTCCCTACGCAGGGACGTATATATGCTACGTCTATGATAATGCGGGAATACCAGATCCGGCCCATGAGGTTGAGGTCGGATACTACAATTTCTGATTGCATATTCACCAACAGGGTAAAAATACCTTTAACAAGGAGAGACCATGGCACGAGGAATCATTCAAGGGGCCGAGTCCAACGTTCTTACTGTCATGCTCGGTGCTTACACGGAGATCAACGCCTATCTTGTTGGAGATAGGGGAGAACAGATCGACGTGAGTGCGGGGCAAGTGTACGGGTACCTCTACTCCGAGGAGGCGAGAAACAATCTCGTCCACTCTTATGAGGTTTCGTCGGACATTCTGATTATGGATGACGGAGGTATGAGTGAAGGGCTTGTGGTCGGAAATACCTACTACCTCTACCTTGCCTACAAGGACAACAGTGAGGTTGCTCCGACATGGGATCTGTCGAACAACACTGTCGCTCAATACAAGATGAACGACTCGGCAAATGACACGAACGTCGAGGAAGAAGAAGGATCAATCGAGGGTGTTTCCACGGTGAACACCAACGTCCTGTCCACTACTGGAAAGATCAATCAGGCTTTTCAGTTTGACGGGGCTACCCAGAAGGTCTCCTGTGAACAGGACTTCCAAACGGTATTCCAGTCGCCATTCTCTATGTCATTCTGGGCAAAGCCTGATGACGGTCAGCCTGCCTCTATTCAGGCATTCTGCGGTGTTCGTCATACTACGAACGTAGTGGGTATCGAGGTCAACCTTCAAACAGATGGAAAAGTCCGCGTCATCTACGGCGACAATACCACATTTGTTTATGCAAAGACCAATGCTGCTGTCTTTGTGGACGGCGCTACTTCATGGAAGCACATTACCGTCACCGTCGATGAATCCCAGATCACTATTTACGTCGATGGCTCTTCGGTTACTCTCGACGCTACTGACGACGGGGACATGACAGGTGAAGTCATGGCGAACTACTCGCTCGCCAATAGCCTCTCCTTCGGGGCTACCACTGACGAGGGTACGGTCGAACGCTATCTCGACGGTGCTATGGATGATCTTCGTCTTTTCGACCGGGTCCTTACGCAGACGGAAATCGATGGCCTGTATAATTCCGGTTCGGGAACAGAGGGCAGCGATAATGGTACTCCTGCTCAATGGACTATCTCCACCACTTCTTCGCAAATCATCATCAAGTAAGGAACAACCATGAAGAATATCAAGGTTCTATTTGATGGAGTTCTCGGTAACACCGTCACGGTTGGTGCCGCTACAGACTGGTCCATCAACCTCAACCTCCTCAACCAAGACGGAGAGAAACTCGACTTCGATTCCGGTGAGGTAAAATTCTTTTCCGCAGCCAATCGGGAAGGTACACCGGAAGTTACGGTCTCTCTGACCAACATCGCTCAGGGATTCGCTACCATCGAGGTTGCTGACTCAAACGCGAGTTTTTCAGCGGGGGACAAGCTGTACGGCTTCGTTGAAGTCAACAACTCGGTTTCCGGTGAAGACTCCGTGGGTCTCAACTACTGTGTTCTTTTCGTGAAGTGAGGACAACATGCAAAAGGATGAAATAACCACATTCCTTACAGGCTGCGCACAGTCCCCGGCTATGCGTAAGGCCCTCATTTCAATGTTCACCGATGTTGCGGATGAACCACGCCTGCTTCGTCTGCTCATGGAGATAGGGCAGCAGAAGTTTGACTCGGTCCTAGACTCCATCCTCGGCGAGAATTGCTTTCTCAATGAAATTGCGGATTCCAAGCTCAGAACAGCCTGGAACTCCTGGGAGTACGAAGAGAACCGCTTCAGCCCCACGCATGACGAAATTACGGATCCGGTCCTTTTCTCCGAGACCGTAACCAACTTCGTTGGTCACTTATGGAGGAATATCAAGCTACGTAAGAAGATTGTCGGGCGCCACCCAGAATTAGACTTCTTTTTCAATCGATGGCTTCAGGTTCCGAAATGCTCTACCACAGGACGCCGAGTACGCATCTCGCTTGTGGTAAGACCGCAAACGCTCGACATCGTTTCTGAGGACCTCCTTTCAGAGGGATACCAGGATCCAAGGTCCAACACCGATCTCCAGCTTCCTCCCCCGAGGTCGAACCCAGCGAAGCTAGATGGTGCCGGCGAAGTATTCACCTGTGAGAACTCCGATTCGGCCTACACGACCAAGATGCAGGAGATCAAACGCAACTACTGGTTTCACTCGTTCCATGTCGAACGCCCAGCATCGGATGACCCCAATTCTATGAAGATATACCTGGCATGAGGCTATACGCTGCTTTCTACAAGAAACCGACGACCCTCTTTGGGTGGTGCGTCCGCATATTCACGGGATTCGCCAGGTACATCCACTCTGAGATCGTCATAGAGACGGATGACGGTCGTCGCTTCTGGATATCGTCAGAGACCCATAGTGGAACGAGGATAACCTGCGACATCAGCGGCAACCCTGAAAAGTGGGACATCTATAACGTCTACGCTGCGGACTCTCAGATCATGGCTATACTCGCTCACGCAAAGGCCCTTGTGCATCAGGGGTACGACTGGCACGGCATCCTCTTGTCGCAACTCCTACCATTCAGGTCTCACTCCAGTGGCAGGTGGTTCTGCTCTGAGTTCTGCGCCCACCTTCTGAGGAGCATCGGGATCCTCTCTCCGTCCGTAAGACCAGCTTCTATGAGCCCAATTGAGCTATATCGGTGGCTATACTCCTTCGGATCCATCGATCCTGAGCCTGTAGCCTTCTCTGAACCCTCAGAAGACCCCACAGGAGCCCCATAGGCTTCGCAGGATCGATTTTCTGTCTATTTGTGTCCTCAGATACACCCTGAGACAGAAGATCCAAGGAAACGCCTTATATGCCCTGGCCGCAATTTCAGATCATTTGATTGGCTGATAAGATACGTAACAATAATTCCAGATCATTTGATAATTATTTATTATAGTATTATATATAGTTTATTTCATAAAAGGAGTAATAACCAAATGATCTAAAACGAATCTTTACGTAGGTTAGACGTAAGTTCTTGAAAATAAATGAGTTACGTTTGTGTTGTCAGAAAATCCCCGGATATACAATCAAAATTGCTCTTTTGTCCACCAAGAGAAAAGGCCGCATCCGCAGCACCTTACCACGAACACGGCCAACGCGCTTTCCCTTCCCACCAGTTCCCGGAGTCCCGAGTTCCAGCAAGATGCGCGGATGTTACGTAGCTTTTCTCCCTGTCAAGAGGAAACTCCGTGCCACGTAAAACAAGTGCCAAGGTAGGTATCACACTGTTAACTTACGTTAGGGCTTGCCAGTTCCTATCTGCCCAGAAGGTCAAGGTGTCATACCGTGAATGCTCGTCTATTACGGGCCTTTCCTATGGTGCTGTCTACCATCACCTGTCCAAGTTCACCGATTGTAGCTACATAAATGTGGCGGAATTCGTGTCATACCTTGACAAGTCTGGAGTCGATACAGGGGTGATACCAGGTACAATTGATCGGTTTGTGGATGCCATCCAGAAGTGGAGGGAGGGGCGAGCCTCAGTCCATGCCGGCTGTAGGGCAGGGAAGAGAGCGGCAGCGAACAAGCTGCTCAGTCGAGGACATACCTTGCAGTTGCAAGCCAGGCATGTACTCTCCCCTCGCAAACGTAGACGACCACGATGATACGAGTTGGATCACAGGTTCTTGTGGAGGATCCACCAAAATGGATTCTCGACTATGCCCGCCGCTTGCGCATACCCAATCCGCAGCGAGCGCAAGCTCTACGTTTTGGCTCTGTCTATGCTGCTAGTAGGCACCCAAAATGGGTAAGTGGATGCACCATCCAAGATTCGGGTGACGTCATCATTCCTCGTGCTGCCTACTATGCAGATGTCCATGACATGGTCGAAGAGGATGTAGAGGTATGCACGGTCACGACCGATGTTGAATACCCTGATCCTCTTTTAGAGATGTTGCCTCACCAGGAAGAGGCAATGAAGGCTTTTATGAGCCACGTCAACGATTGTGATGCGCAGGAGCGCCCGATTGATACCACTATAGTTATGGCGACCTCTTCGGGTAAAACTGTATTGGGAATGTACCTTGCTTATTTATGCACTGAGAAAACCCTTGTTGTAGTTCACTCCCAAGAGGTTGAAAAGGCTTGGTTGAAGGACTCAGAGAAAATGTTTGGTTTCAAGAAAAAAGATATAGGTAGAATTCGTGGTAAGAAGATAACTATAGGCGAGCAGTTTACGATAGGATCAGTCCAAACTCTCATGAACCTCAAACCGTCTCTGTGGAGGGATGAGTTTGGAATGGTTATATTTGACGAACTCCATCGACATGCGGCTACGTGTTTCTCCCGTGTGGCAGAGCGGGCCAGAGCAAACGTGAGGGTAGGAATAACGGCATCAGACACCAGAAAAGACGGACGCATGCCGGTCATTAGATGGCATTTAGGCAAGAACTGCCACAAGGACACAACGCCGCGCAATTCAGTACCGCTTCATTTTCACGGAGTAATTACAGGCGTATCTGTGTCTCCCACTAAGGTTAACACTGTTGACATAGAGGTTATCTCCGGTGAACCTCCAGTAGAGGAGGAGTACGTTTGGGGAGACGTATGTACCAAGCTGTCTTATAGCGAGGAAAGAAATGATAAAATAGTCTTCCTTATCAAGTATATTATTGAAAATCATAGGGGAGACATTTTGCTGCCGGTCAATCGTAAGGAACACGCTTACGAGCTGGTTGATCGGCTAATATCAGAGGGAATATCGGCTGTTGCGTTGACAGGTGATATTACGGGAAACAAGCGGGAACAAGTTTACACGGATATTTGCAACTCTGAGTATAAGGTTACGGTTGGTATGCTTCAAATAGTCAGCGACGGAGCTAGTAATCCGTATTGGGAGCACGCGGTCAATGTTGTACCTTTCAGTGACCGTAAGACTGCGGAACAGTTGAAGGGTCGACCTATACGAAAGCGGAAGGGAAAGAAAAAGGCACACTTCTGGGATTTGATAGACGATGTTGATATGCTGAGAAATATGGCTACTACTCGGTATCGAGGGCTCAGAAATCATATTGTATCTGCTTGCTGGCATGAGATACTAAAAACAGACGAAGACAAATTCACCCTTGTACGAAAGGAATGACATGCCCAAGTCCCCTCCTAAGAAGAAGAGTACCCCGAAGAAGCCCAACGGAATGACTCTCAAGAAGATCGCGGGTAAGGCAGCTCAGTACCTCCAGCACTCCAAGGAGGGCAAGGAGATCGACAAGCGCAAGAAGACTTTGTCCTCCGAACTCAAGGAGTACGCGGAGTCTCTCGGAGACCAGAACGATACGGGATCGTTCGTGCTGGAACTACCTGGCGGATTCAAGGTGTCGAAGGTGGCCTCCAAAACGGCATCCATCGATGAGGACTCGTGCCTCGACATCCTCAACAAGAATGGGCTCTTCAATCGATGCACGAAGACGGTTGTCGATGCGAAGGAGGTTGAGGCGTGCGTCTCCGAGGGACTGATCTCCGTAGAGGATGCCAAACAGTTCACGAACTTCAAGGTCTCCTACCGCATCGACGTTCGTGGTCCGTGAGATAGTTTACGGATGAAGCGGACACACCTGAGCCTTTACCAGAACGCTACCAAATATGGTGGTGAGTCCGGGGATGGCCGACGCCGGGCTCATCACCAGAGGTACTCACGGTCATTTGTCCCTGTTAAGCTGGGAGCACACACAATAAAGTATTGGCCCCTTAAATCGTGCGCCAATGATTGCGGCGTTACACAGATGACGTTGAGGACCTGGATCAAGCACCGGGTCATCGTCGTCCCAAAGATGCTTCGGATGTGGGTCATGACCAGAGCGGAAATGCACGCTATTGGTCGCGCAGTCCGTAAGCACCGTCCGGGTAAAACGAGGCACAATCAGTTAGAAGAAGCATTTCTGGAAGAGCTTGCAAATAATCTCGCGGCTGTAAGATACGCCTTGTCAAAGTTGCAAAAGCGAATGGTCCTTACAGACGAGGAACTCAGCATGCTCCAACCTAGTCTTCAGGAGAAGTAGCAACATGCCAGCGCCTAGCCCAACGAACGGTACCGGGACGAGACAGCCGCTTGCTGTCGGCCAGTGGTGGAGGTGCCGAGATGGATCGGTAGTTTTGATTGTGGAGAGAACCTCAGTGAAGGATTATCCGTGGCGTGCGGACAACTGGCAAACGTACACTGACGATGGCCGGTACTGCAAGTCCGCCCGAAGCAGCCAGTGGGATCTTGTCTCATACCTCGGCGACGGCAATGGGATCCCACCCAGCCGCGAAGCGTTCCTGGCGTGGGCCGGGGATGATCCTGTCCGGCTGCCGTGGTGGCCTCCCGGGTGGTATGCTTACAATCTACGACCGTGTACGCGCGGTGGCGTAATGATGATTCTAGGTCACGTTCATTACAAGAACGGGTACACACGCCATAACAAGTGCTTGTTATGGCGTGACTGCTGGGAGAAAGTCGATCCGCGCGCGCCCAAACCAAAGTCCAAGACTAAGCCTCCTCTTGGCGTTAAGCCTAAATGGATACACGATAAGGAACGATTACATGAATTGTTTAATGCTATATTGCGGTATGCAGAAGAGAGAAAGCCAATTCCCGAATCATGGGCGTCTGAAGTAAATGATCTGATTGAAACGATTGTGGTCGAAGCTGACTAGTGCGGCATGATCACGCGCCAAGAAGGCGTCCTTTCTGAATCGCTTTGTTTGGAGTTATCATGAAAAAACAAGAGATACTAGATTTTATTGCATCAAACAAGGACTGGTATCTGGAGCATTGTCATGGAATTAGCGGTCATACCTGGTGGTGGCTTCGTAACTCACAGGATCCCTCCCTTACGATAAGGCTAGACGGGCGATCTGCCGAAGCGGCATCTAGGCAATTATCAATTCGTGGTAGCGGGTTCAGATCAAGTATATATATACTTAAAGTGTAGAGTTGGTAATCCGGTGAATCGTGGGGTGCTCGTTGCACTTAGGAGGACGCATGATGTTCGGGGAAATAACGCTCAGCACTGCGGATCACGAGAGGAAACTACGCTGTCGGTCATGCCAGCATTTCGGCGATCAAGATGCGGATATTGCGGCTGAGGAAGGAGAAGAGTGCCTTTCTCCATCATCGATCTATCGGGGCGAAAGGCGCAGCCACAACGACATTGCATGCGACTGCTATATCTTGGCCGACTGGATACGGATCGCATTCCAACCACGAAGCGAGTAACCTGTAGGAGATGAACATGGCGCCAAACGACACTGTGAAGATCAAGCCAACCGAAAGTGGATGGCGCGAGATCGTGGCGTATGTAGATGCCTTTAACGCACGCATGCAGCAGGAATACCCAAACGCGCGGTGGTTACGCATAGGTGTGCCAACAGTGGACTGCGCCGGATACATAAAGGGTCCGTTCTGGGAACTGATGAAGTTCTTCGACTGGACGAAGGGAGTCGGCTCGGAAATCCCGTTTGAGGACATGCAGACCGTAGCGCCCAACGACAAGGCTAACCCTCAAAAAAGGAGAGAAGCATGAGCGGACTTTTTGTAGTGGTCCAGCGCTTTGTTCGGAGATGGTTTCCAGAACAGACTTACGAACGCGGATGGAAATCCGCTGATGACGCAATCAAACTCGGGGAAGACGCTACGGCGTTGCGTGGACAGGCGTGCGTTGACCCGCATCCCGACGCATTCACGAAAGGTTGGAAGGATCGATGTGACGCGCCCAACCCGCAGGAAGGGTAAACCATGAGCAACTCACAATTGGCCTGTTAGGCACAACCAAACGACGAAGAGGAGGAATAATCGTGCAACTGCTGAGACTACGACGATGGATCAATACCGTATCGCTGAGGCGGCATGGTGCTAGGATGTATGACTGCAAGACCCGTCTGGATCGCCTCCTGTGTTTGCGCGAGCACTACTGGATCTGGCGCATGAATGGGATGCCCCACGCGGAAGCCCGTAAGCGGGCGATACGATCGACCATGGGTTGGATGCGCGCGAATCAGTCTAGGGACAGAGTTGACGCTGCATTCCGTGAGCTGGTCGCGACGCTAGCCGGTCCGGCAACCCTATTCGCTCGAACAGTCAGGGACGCCGTAATGAGTTCCGCCAACGCCCGCCCATCAGGGACGCCCGCTGCAACGACTTGTTGTGTTGCCGCTCATGGAAAGGACCACATGACCACAGACGAAGAGAGTCTTGATTGGC
>WJJK01000358.1 GCA_014729705.1 Candidatus Altarchaeales archaeon
GACATATTAAAGTCGGTGGGCAGGTTAGTGGAGTACTGCAAAAAACACGGGGTGACTGTTGACTTATGCACTGAAGACGGCAGCAGAACCGACGTATCCTATTTGAAACAGGTGTTAGCCGCAGGCCGAGACGCAGGCTGCGACCGCTTCACCCTGGCTGATACTGTGGGCGTGTTAACGCCGTCATCCACTTTGCAGCTTTTCAGGGAGATGCAAAACAAAACCCCCTTGGGCGTGCACTGCCACGACGACCATGGACTGGCGACAGCCAACACCCTTGCGGCCGTGGAAGGCGGAGCCCGGATAGTGGATGTGACAGTCAACGGTTTGGGGGAGCGTGCGGGCAACGCACCGCTTGAGGAGGTGGCGGTGGGTTTGAAGACCCTGCTTAAAATGAAGACGGGGCTTAGGATGGATAAGATACTTGAGGTTTCCAAGCTTGTTGAGGAATACAGCAACGTACCTGTCCCCCCCAACAAGGCGGTTGTGGGGGAGAACGCGTTCACCCATGAGGCAGGCATCCACGTGGATGGAATACTCAAAAAACCCGAGACATATGAACCCATAAAACCCGAGTTAGTTGGAGCCAAAAGACGGTTTGTGTTGGGCAAACACGTGGGCTTTAAGGCGGTTAAGAAACTCGTAGCAGAGGAGGGCTTAAAGATGACGGACCAACAGCTTAAGGAAGTGTATGCTCAGATAAAATACCTCGGAGACAAGGGTAAACGCGTGACAAGCGTCGACCTTGAAAGCATAGCCTTAAGCGTTTTGGGGGAGAAGAAACAGAAGGCGCTTAGGATGGAGGAGCTTGTGGCAATAGCGGGCAACCGGTTCACGCCCACCGCCTCGGTTAAGGTTAATCTAGGCGGAAAAGAAATAGTTTCAAGCGGTGTCGGCACAGGCCCCGTGGACGCAGCCATAGCGGCCCTTAGAGCCGCCACCAAGGACGTGCCCTTCGAGCTTGCTGAATACCACGTGGATTCCGTATCTGGGGGTACTGACGCGGTTGTGCGCATACTCGTTAAACTCAAAAGCCGCGAGAAAATCGTGACAGCGGAGGGAGCGGGCGCAGACATAGTCTTAGCCTCCGTAGATGCGATGGTGAATGGTTTGAACACCATATTAAACCACGACAAAAAATAAGATGGCAACTATATCAGAGAAAATACTTTCCCAGCATGCGAATGCGAAGACCGCCTCAGCAGGCGACATAGTGGAGTGTGAGATAGACTATGTTATGGTCAACGACGTCACAGGGTTGCCTGCGTTTAAGGCCTTTGAAAAAATCGGGGCAGAACCTAAACGCGAGAAAATAGTTTTGATTCCCGACCACTACGTCCCCAACAAGGACGTCGCCTCAGCCAATCAAGCTAAGGCTATGGCTGATTTCGCACGGAAACACGGTATCCCCAACTACTTTGAGGTGGGGCGGGGTGGCGTATGCCATCAAATAATGCTTGAGGAAGGCTTTGCAGCCCCCGGCAGACTGATTGTTGGCGCAGACAGCCACACCTGCAGTTACGGCGCGGTCGGTTGTTTTGCGACAGGCGTAGGGTCAACGGAGGCCGCCACCGTCATGGCGTCAGGGGAATTATGGTTTAAGGTCCCCGAGACCCAGAAGTTCACGGTTGAGGGGGAGTTGCCGAAATACAGTATGGGTAAAGACATTATCCTTCACGTAATCGGGGAGATTGGAGTCGACGGCAGCCTCTACAAGGCTCAGGAGTGGTATGGTTCAACGATAGAAGACCTATCTATAGCAGAGCGCATAAGCATAAGCAACATGGCTATTGAGGCAGGCGGGAAAGCAGGGTTAATTCCCGCAGACGATAAGACCATAAAATACCTGAAAAACAGGGTGCGGGGAGATTTTAATCCCGTCTACGCCGACGAAGACGCCTCATACGTTGAAGCCTTTGAATACGAGGCCTCAGAGATCGTGCCAACAGTTGCAGGACCCCCCCTCCCCGAGAACGCGAAACCCGCATGTGAAGTTGACGTGGAAATAGATCAAGCCTACCTGGGCTCCTGCACCAACGGGCGGATAGAGGATATGCGGGTTGCAGCGGAGATACTGAAAGGAAGGAGGGTGAAGGAGGGTGTGCGCATGATTGTCGTGCCCGCAAGCAAACGCGTGATGGATGAGATGATAGCCGAAGGATTATATCGGGTATTCAGCGAGGCGGGAGCCTACGTCTCAGGCCCCACATGCGGAGCCTGTTTAGGCGGCTACATGGGGGTCTTAGCCAAAGACGAGGTGGCGGTAAGCTCCACCAACCGGAACTTCATCGGCCGGATGGGGCATAAAGACAGCAAAGTCTATCTCGCCTCCCCCGCAACAGTCGCAGCCTCCGCGGCCACAGGGAAAATCACAGACCCACGCGAACTAGGGTGAATCAAGATGGTTGAGAAACAAAAAAAATCCACGGATCGAACCCCTCAAGTCGTAGCTAAAATACATGGATTGGATACTTGGGATTTGCACGCTCACGGGCCTTTGAGTAAATTGGTGGAGCAGAATAAGTGGGCGGAAGCAGGCACCAGGATCCTAACTGATCGGAAGCCCGACGACGAGCAGGCGCTGAAAGACGCCGTCGCATGCTTTGCGTTAGACCGTCAATGCCAAGACGAGCTTGATCGAAGCCATTGGGATGTGATGGTTGAAAGCAAGCTTAAATCCTCCCTTAAAAGACCTGACATGCTGGAGGAGTATTTGGGGTTAATTGAGGATCCAAAAAAACTCAGACAATCCCAAGAGCGTCTGAAGGAAAGATATCAATAAAAAAAGGGGGTTTAAGGATGAGAGAGGAAATTGTCGGCAGGGCCTGGGTTTTCGAGGACAACGTTGACACGGATCAGATAATCCCCGCTGAATACTTGGTTACCGCCGACCCCAGGGAGCTGGGGGAGCATGCGTTTGAAAAAGTCAGGCCGGATTTCACGGAGAAAGTAGGGGAAGGGGATGTTATCGTAGCAGGCGAAAACTTCGGTTGCGGCTCAAGCCGCGAGCATGCGCCGCTTGCCCTATTGGGGTGCGGCGTATCCTGTGTTATAGCCGAAAGCTTTGCCCGCATATTCTATCGAAACAGCATAAACCTGGGGTTCCCTGTTATTGAATGCAGCGTTGAAGCCGAAGACGGGGACGAAATAAAGGTGGATTTCACTGAAGGCGTGGTAGTCAACAAGACGCAGAATAAAAGCCACCCCTTTAAACCCCTGCCCGATTTTCTGAAGAACCTGATTGAATCAGGCGGATTAATTGAGTACACAAAAGAAAAGCTAAAATGACTTCATATGATGTTGCAGTAATCAAGGGAGACGGCATAGGGCCGGAAATAATCGACGAAGGAGTAAAAGTAATTAACGCTGTTTCCGAGTTAAACGGGTTCGACGTGAACTGGGTGGAATTCCCCCACGGCGCTGACCACTACCTGGAAAACAATGTGTTGATGCCTGAAGAGGATTTAAGGGAGATAGGGAAGAACCAGGCCATCTATCTAGGGGCTTTAGGCGACCCCCGGTGCGAGCCGGGAGTCCTTGAAAAGGGTATACTGCTTAAAACCCGCTTCTACTTCGATCAATACGTGAACCTACGTCCCGTGAAGCTTCTTGAAGGCGTGGAATGCCCCCTCAAAAACAAGGGCCCAAAAGACATAGACTTCGTGGTGGTTCGGGAGAACACCGAAGACTTCTACGTAGGCATAGGAAACAGGGTGTCCCCCGGGAAAACCAGGCAAGAACTTGAGGTGCTGCGCAGCCTATATAACATTAAATTCGGGTTAGACATAGAATGCGATAAATCAGAGGTCGCCTACCAGATAGGCGTGTTATCACGTGAAGGATCTGAACGCGTAATCCGCTACGCATTCGAGTTAGCCCGAAAACAGGGCCACGAGAGGCTGTGCGCAGTCGATAAAGCCAACGTATTATCCCATGTCTATAACTTCTGGAGACAGATAGTTGAGGAAGTATCAACTGACTACTCAGACGTCACGCATGAATATAATTTTGTCGACGCAATCACCATGTGGTTTGTGAAAAACCCGGAATGGTATCAGACTGTGGTAACGCCCAACATGTTCGGAGACATAATAACCGATTTAGGCGCAATGATTCAGGGGGGTTTAGGACTTGCCCCAGGCGGGAACATCAACCCCGAAGGCGTATCCATGTTCGAGCCTATACACGGGTCAGCCCCCAAATACAAGGGCCAAAACAGGGCGAACCCGCTTGCCACGATCTGGGCGGGGGCGTTGCTTGTTGAGGAGCTTGGAGAAGAAGAGTCCGCGGAAAAAATCATATCAGCCATCGGATCCGTGTTGGCTGAAGGCAACGTGCGCTCCAAGGATCTGGGGGGAAGCGCAAGCACAAGCCAGATGGGGGCTGCGGTGGTAGCGAAAATAAAGGAACTACATGGTTAAACCGTCTTTAAAGGAAAAAGCAAGGCGGGCGCCGCATAAATGCGGGGTCTACCTCTGGAAGGATGAGGGGGGGCGGATACTCTACGTTGGGAAAGCCCTAGACCTTAGGAAAAGATTATCCGATTACTTCACAGGCAGACTCGACCCGAAAACCACTTTAATGGTTAGACGCGCCCATAAAATAGAGTGGATACTTACTGGAAACGAGGATGAAGCCCTTCTGCTTGAGGATGCGTTAGTCAAAAACCATCAACCGAGATACAACGTACGCCTTCGAGACGATAAAAGATACCCCTACCTTAAGCTCACATTAGGCGAAAAATACCCCCGCCTCATGTTGACTCGCAGGATAATCGAAGACGGTTCAAGGTATTTCGGACCCTACACCGACGTTGGAGCAGTCAGGCGGACTATGAAACTGTTGTCCCGGCTTTTCGGAGTTAGGGTGTGCGGGAAAAACCCTGAGAAATCCTCCTCCTGCCTCAATTACCATATGGGCCGGTGTCTTGCCCCCTGCGAACACGCAACCAAAGAGGAATATGATTCAGCCGTCTCCAACGCCATTGATTTTCTGATAAAAAACCCCAGGAAAACCATATCGTCTTTGAAAAAACAGATGAAGGCGTATTCAGACAAACAAATGTATGAGCGAGCGCAGAAACTGAAATCCGCAATAGCCGATGTTGAAGCTTTAAGCGTATCCCAAAAGGTTGCCTTCCCCAACCTTGAGGAATCCGACTTCATAGGCTACGCGAACTTGGATAACCGCGCCAACATAACCGTCCTTAAGGTGAGGCGGGGTTATGTGGTTGCAACGCTTCACTATTCCTTGACTGGCGTGATGCGTTTCAAGGCGCAGGCAGCGGTCAAGGTTTTTGTTAAACAGTATTACGTCACCGAAGACGTGGTGCCTGAAAACATCTACGTCTCCCACACCCCCACAGACCACGAGGCGTTGACACACCTACTGTCAGAGCTGAAATCCCGAAGAGTCAAGATTAAAAAGCCTGTTTCCGGGCGGAAAAAGAAACTTGTTGAATTGGCTCGGGAAAACAGCCTGCATGAGCTGGAAAACAGGAAACTATCCCACACTAAGCCTAAACCCGAAATACTTCTTCGGAAGCTGCTTGGCCTGCCTGAAACACCTAAAAGAATCGAAGGCTACGAC
>WJJK01000359.1 GCA_014729705.1 Candidatus Altarchaeales archaeon
ATAAGCAACTACCGATTTCACCCAGGCGACGTGAAGAAAACAGCGCAAGGCGTGATTGAAGGCTCCTGGAGCCTTGCGACGATGGTCGTTTGGTGGATACTTCTGGGGATCCTTGCGGCATCGGTTATTGGGGCGTTCATCCCCCAACACCTTTTCATGCAATACGTCGGCCCCACAGCATCAGGACTCATCATAACCCTTATCGCCGCAACCATAATCGAGGTCTGCAGCGAAGGATCCTCGCCCATAGCCTTTGAGATCTTCAGGCAAACCGGAGCCCTAGGAAACAGCTTCGTGTTCCTTATGGCGGGAGTCGCAACCGACTACACCGAGATCGGGCTGATTTGGAGCAACATCGGACGTAAAACCGCCCTATGGCTTCCGGTTATCGCAGGCCCCCAGATTATCGTGTTGGGATTCCTCTTCAACCTATTGCTTTAGATGAGGAAGTTGAATAAATAACCGATCAAGATTATTCCCAACCCAATTGAGGCGAAGAAAACGATTATTAAAGGCAGCTTCATCACCTTTCTAAGTATCACTGCTTCAGGCAGGGATAAGGCGGCTGTGGCCATCATAAAAGCCAGCGCCGTGCCTAATGGCGCGCCCTTCTGAAACAATACTTGGGCGATGGGGACCACCGCGCTGCAGTTAGCGTAAATCGGGATCCCTATTAAGGCTGCAAGGGGCACCGAGAAAACCCCCGTCTCATCTAAAACCCGCTGTATGTATCTTTGGGGTATGTATCCGTGGATCAACGCACCTATCCCCACACCCAACAAAACCCAGATCCAAAGCCGGGAGACGATGTCTTTTGCCTCGTTTAACCCCGACTCCACACGCTCCCAAACGCATTCATATGTCTTCTCCTCCTGCACCCCCCTGTATTTGAAGTCTTCCTCGATGTATCTCTCCAAATCAAGGCGGTTGGCTAAGACGCCTGATACGATTGCCAGAAAAACCCCGAAGAAAACGTATAATGCGGTTATCCTGACTCCGAAGAAGCCGACCATCAACACAACCAAGTACTCGTTTATCAAAGGCGATGCTATGAGGAAGGCGAAGGAGGGTCCTATCGGGACGCCAGCCTTTATGAAGCTCATGAAGATTGGGATGGAGGAGCAGGAGCAGAAGGGCGTTATCACCCCGAAAAAGGAGGCGGCAAGGTAGCTTAACCCATAGGTTTTGGTTGACATCCATTCCCTGATTTTTTGGGTGGATATGTAGGTTCTAAGCCATCCGACGCCTGCTATCATGAAATACAAAAGTAAAATTATTTTTATGCTGTCTGCTATGAAGAAAGCAACCGTCCCGCCTACCCTGGATTCCGGGTTCAAGCTGAGAACGCCTTCAACCAAAAAACCTGCGAAATCCTCGATCATCTGCGGAAGGACTCCTCGGATTCAAGGCCGCAGCATCCACACTCGCTTTTTCGGGATTTATCCGCCAGTTTTCTGTCGATCCAATCAAAGGCCTTCTGCAAAAAATTTTTATCTACCATAACAGAATACTTTGTTTTAATATCAATTAACTTTAGGCTTACCCTTTGGATACCTTCCCTTCATTAAGGTCTGTGTTGGATTACTAGTTTGTGATCGATTTATGGATAGAAGAATTTTTTTCGCGGCGGCGGGAATGATGTTTCTAGTGTTTTTTGGTTTAAGCAAGAGACAGCCAGACGCCGAACAAACGGATCCACTAATAAATAGCTCTCTTGAGACGGCTACCTTCGCAGGCGGGTGTTTTTGGTGTATGGAGGCGGCGTTTGAGAAGGAGGAGGGAGTAATTGAGGCTGTGTCGGGGTACACCTGCGGAGACGTCCCAAACCCCTCCTACGAGGAGGTTTCAACCGGAGCGACAGGACATCTTGAGGCAGTGCAAATAAAGTTTAACCCTCGAAAAATCAGATATCAAAGGTTGTTGGAAGTTTTTTGGCAAAGCATAGACCCAACGGACGCAGGCGGTCAGTTCGCAGACCAAGGCAGCCAATACCAAACCGCAGTATTCTATCACACCGAGAATCAGAGGAAATTGGCGCAGCAGTCGAAAAACAAGCTTGAGCAGTCCGGTTTGTTCGATAAGCCGGTTGTGACCCAGATACTTGCTGCCTGTGAATTTTATCCTGCCGAGGAATACCACCAAAACTACTACGAAAAAAACCCGACAAGATACAAATCCTACTCTAAGTCTTCTGGACGAAGGCGTTTCCTCGATGAGGTGTGGGGTGGTCGGCAAGAGGATCTGGATGAAAAACTCACGCCGCTTCAGATTCACGTCACCCGGGAAAACGGAACCGAGTCGCCGTATGAAAACAAGTACTGGGACAACAAAGATGAAGGCATATACGTTGACGTAGTATCCGGCACTCCCTTGTTCTCCTCGCAAGACAAGTTTGATTCCGGCACAGGCTGGCCTAGTTTCACTAAACCCCTTGATTCAGCGGATGTTTTGGAGAATGTCGACCGAAGCGCTGGGATGGTGAGAACCGAAATCAGAGGTAGGGCTTCCGACTCCCACCTAGGCCACGTATTCGGAGACGGTCCCGCCCCAACCGGGAAGAGATACTGC
>WJJK01000360.1 GCA_014729705.1 Candidatus Altarchaeales archaeon
CCCACGGACACTACACGCCCCCCAAACCCTACAGGGATTTATTCTCCCAACACCGGGAGGGCTTGATCCTCCCCCAAGACACCCACCGAAGCGGGGTACTAAGACGTCTTAAGGCGGGAAACCTGTCGCAGGCGGACATACACCGGATGAAGGGTTTATATGATGCGGAGATCAGATACACAGACGATAGCCTTGGCGGGTTTCTTTTGATGCTGAAACAACTAGGTTTAGGGGAAGAGACCATCGTGGTTTTAACAGCCGACCACGGGGAGGAGTTCTTTGACCACGGCGGCTTTGAACACGGGCACACCCTCTACCGGGAATTGATAAGGGTTCCCTTAATCATAAACAGCCCAGGGCTTGTAAATAAACGCATCACACACCCTGTTGAATTAATCGACATATACCCCCTGTTACTGGATTTAACGGGTTTAGAAATAACTCATACCCTGGAAGGTGAGAGTCTTTTAGCTGAGAACTACAGCAAAAAACTCGTTTACTCTGAGACTGACATGCACGCGAAATTGAGCATGGTGCGAGACGGTAGCGTGAAGGTAATACACAACTGGGCGACAAATGAAACCCTGATGTTTAACTTGGATGTTGATGTCGGCGAGAAAAAACCGATAAAACCTGACAACCAGAGCCGAAGAAAATACCTGAAACTGATTGAATCATATCGAAAGGACCTGTTCACACCAACGGAATCCGCCAACATCAGCCAGCAGACAATGCAAAGACTCAGGGAGGCGGGGTACTTGACTTAAATTAAGCGACAACGTAATAAACCAAGAGGATGAGGATATTAATCTTCCACGACTACCTGGACAACCTCGGAGGCGGGGAGCGCCTGGTCTTAACGCTTGCCCGCGAGATCGGAGCCGACATCGCCACCATGGATCTTAACCGGGGCGTATGCGAGAAGATGGGGTGTCCGGAAACAAAAATCATCAACCTCGGTCAGACGCTTAAAATATCTCCACTAAAACAAATCCAGGCAACCCTAACCTACCTATTATGTGATTTCCGAAATCAATATGATTTCTTCATATTAAGCGGGAACTGGGCGCAATACGCCTCAATAAACCACCACAAAAACCTGTGGTACTGCCACACACCCACACGCGTATTCTACGACCTACACCAAAGCCACCTAAAAAAAATGAACCCCCTCCTGAAACCCTTCTTCCATCTGTGGACCTGCCTGCACCGCGCCTTCGACGGGTGGAGTGTGAAACACATAGACGAGATTGTGACCAACAGCCGAAACACGCAAAAGAGGATAAAAAAATACTACGACCGCGAATCCGAGGTAGTCTACACCGCAATAGACACAGACCGATACTACAACAAAAAACCCGGCGACTTCTGGCTGTCGGTGAACCGAATATACCCTGAGAAGCGGCTGGAAATACAGTTTAAGGCGTTCGAGAAACTACCTCACCTAAGGCTATTGGTTGTCGGCGACACCCTGAGAGGCGATCACTCCACTCAATACAAAAAAAATCTTTTGGAACACAAACCCGAAAACGTCGAACTTTTAGGGCAGCTTTCAGACGAGAAGCTAAGGGAGCTTTACTCAACCTGCCGGGGGCTGATATGCACCGCCCAAGACGAGGATCTGGGGGTAACCCCCATAGAAGCCCAGGCCTCAGGCAAACCCGTGGTGGCAGTAGATGAGGGGGGCTACCGGGAGACGATATTAGACGGCAGCACAGGACGCCTAGTGCAACCGCAGACAGACAGCATAGTAAAGGCGGTTGAGGAAGTAGACAAAGACCCACAAGTCTACCGACAGGCCTGTGAAAATCAGGCTAAAAAATTCGACACAAAAATTTTCATCGAAAAAATAAGGCAGAAACTTAAACCATGAAAACAATTCATTTAAACAATGGATGATCCGGCGGTCGACAAACTAAAAAAAGAGATAGAGAAGCTAAGGCAGGAAGAGGAGCGACTCAAAAAAGAGGAGGAAGGCTTGATGGGAGCGGAATGCGAAGCCCACAGGAAACCTTCGCCCGCCGCAGAGAAACAGCCGAAAAACTCTGATGAAACCGAATCCGAGGAGCCCCCGCCCCCCCAGGAAACCGAGTTAATTGCAGGACACACCTACCTGGTTGAGGAGGATAAACCCCACACGTCTGTGGAGAAATACATTGAAAGCCTGGAGAAAGGCTTTGAGGGCCTTCTCATCACCCGTTCAAACCCGGATCAACTTAAATCCGATTACCCGGGGTTATCCGGGGAAACCTACTGGCTTACGAACGTTAAAACAGACAAAAACAAATCCCTCTCAGGGTTGCAGGAGATATCGATTACGATAAGCAACTTCATAGACACACACGAGAAATCCGCGGTACTGCTTGACGGACTCGAATACTTAGTCAGCAACAACGATTTCCAGATAGTCCTAAAGCTAGTTCAACAAGTACGGGACAAGGTGAGCACGGCAGACTCCGTCATGTTGATGCCGCTTAACCCCCCCGCCCTGGAATCCCGG
>WJJK01000361.1 GCA_014729705.1 Candidatus Altarchaeales archaeon
ATATCCAACGACATCTGCTATCGTGAAAGCTAGTTTTTTTATGGTGACTTCCTGACCAGATCCTATATTCACTATCTCCGCGTCATCGTAGTGCTGCATGAGGTACACACACGCATCAGCTAGATCCTCAGAGTACAGGAACTCTCTTTTAGGCTCACCCGAGCCCCAGATAGTTACTTCCGAAGCATTATTCACTTTAGCTTCATGAAAACGACGGATCATGCCTGGGATGACATGAGAATCCTCTGCATGGTAGTTATCCCCCGGGCCATAGAGGTTGGTAGGCATCACACTGATAAAATTACTTCCATACTGCCGTCGATAGCTCTGACACATGATGATGCCGCTTATTTTAGCTATGGCGTATGGTGCATTGGTGGGCTCGAGGGGGCCTGTGAGCAAAAAATCCTCACGCATGGGTTGCGGGGCGTGTTTTGGATAGATGCATGAAGATCCTAATAGGCATAGCTTGTTAACGTGAGTTATATGAGCCGCATGTATAACATTAGTCTGTATTTGAAGGTTCGAGTAGATGAAATCGGCAGGATATGTATTATTAGCATGTATGCCGCCTACTTTCGCGGCGGCGAGGAATACATAGTCGGGCTTTTCTTTGATAAAGAACTTTTTCGTATCTTCTTGCTTCGTCAGATTAAGCTCTGTATGCGATTTGGTGACGATATTCTTATATCCTTGAGCTTTCAGGCAAGAAACAAGAGCCGATCCTACGAGTCCTCTGTGTCCTGCTACATATATCTTGGATTTTTTATTCATCATGGCAGTCGATCCCAATATTCTAGATTATCTTTGTCATAAGGAGGTGTGCGGAGGTCATATTCTCTGAGAGGGAAGCATTCTTTCGAATATTCTCTGAGAGGGAAGCATTCTTTCGAATAATCCAGTCCTGTAGCTGCTAAACAGTCACGTACGTACTTATCCAGGTCTGGTGGTACGGTATCTACCCATACATGTCCGTCATGGTGTGAATCTAGTTGCACCTCAACAGGGCACTTAGTGGGGTATAGAAAGAAGCATATGTTTATCGAATGTACTGGGATCCCGCCATAGCCTGTATCAAAGATAGTCTCAGCAGTATGAACAATTGGTCCGACGTTACAGCTTATGCCTACTTCCTCTAAAGCTTTGCGAGCGGCAGTCTCACGCATTAGCTCACCTTTGTAGACTCTTCCTCCTGGCAACCAAAGTCTTCCTGCGCCGGGTTCATCCTTCCTCTTTACAAGAAGTATTCGACCTTCATGTAGGATTGCAATGTCCACACAGGAAATTGGTACATTCTTCAGAATTTGCTTGTACAGGTTATCGTCTACCCATGGACTTGTCGTAGCTGTATTCTCCATAGATCTCGTCCTCCGCCTTCTTACGTGATTCGAATGCTTCTTGTTCAGTGTCAAACAATCCGAGATAAATCCGTTGCTTATCGTGAACGTAGGCTGTCCATTTCTGGTTCCGTTTAAGATAATGTACTCCTATAGAGTTACTTCTATTCTTACAATTTTCTGAGTGGGAGCACACACGCAGATTGTCCTTCGTGTTGAGCAACAGGTCGTGGTTGATATGGTCAACATCTTCTCTCTTACTTGGATTCATGATCAATCTATGCAAAGGTACCTTATTCGATACGACGTATCCTCTACGGCTCTTGTACCACGAGTAATTCTTTACTTTCTCGTACTCTACACGGTCTATGATCGCGCATGCATCACAATTTGAGAGTGGAATCAAACAGAAATCAAGGACGAAGATGGGTTCCCATTCTCTTCGACCGTATTTATTTCCTCGATTAGCTTCCTTGGTTCTTTCTTTGTTGTAGCACCCACATGATATTGTCTTGGTGCGGGTTCCAGTTAAGTTGGCACTTCGTACAACTACTTCCTTTCCACAGGAACAGATGCAGTTCCAGTAGAATCGATTTTTCTTCCCATCATTTCTTACAGAATTAAAGGACACGACACGAAGTCTGCCAACCACCAGACCTGTAAGGTCCTTCGTTGTCCCTTTCTTATACACCTTTATCACCTCCGAGTACATTTCCATCTCTTACGATGCAGATGTCCACGCAGGCGATGGGCACGTTCTCGAGTATCGACCTATAGAGGTCATCTGGGATCCAATTAACCATTTATCATCTCCATTTCACATTTCTGTGTGTATGCCTTTACGGCATCACATATCTGCTCTATCGCGCTTGAGCTTAAGTCTGGGTAACTCGGAAGAACGACTACCTCTTTAGACAGGATACGTGCGTTCTCCTCGTATTTAGGTTTTGTATACTGTTTGAGGTGGTCGTAGTACGACATAGCGCGGTACATGGGTCTGGAATCTACGCCGCGCTCAGCTAGAAATTCGCGTGCTTCAAGAGGACCAAGAGAATTTTTGATGCGAACGGCGAATGCCCAATCAGCATTGTGGAGCCATTCGGTATTCTTCTGATAAGACACATTCTCTACGTCTGCAAGTATCTCTCGGTACGTGTTGTGTACTACGTTCTTCATGATACACATTTCATCGTAGCGCTCGAGTTGGTCACAGAGGATCGCAGCGTGTAAATTGGTCATAGCATAATTGTACTCTAGTATACTCGCGAGCGTTGGGTCCTCTACGAAACATTTCCCTCTTGTCCTGGAAAGATGTGCGTATACTTCCTCGTTATTCGTTACGAGTGCTCCACCTTCCCCGGCAGTTACATTTCCATTCCCGTAGAATGAGAAAGCACCACATAACGATTGCGTTCCCACTTTTCCGTTAGCGTAACTTCCAAGAAAACAGTCACAGCAGTCCTCTACGAATAACGTATCAGGGAGTTCGTATCGTAGATTTGGCACATCGACCACTGCGCCGAGATTATGTACGATGCAGACAGCAGCCTGCTTGTCACAGTAATCTGACTCCATGACATACTTCAGCAGGTTTGTGTCTATGTTCCAGGTCTCTAAATCCACGTCCATCGGGAGAAGTTTGTACTTACCGTCATACAGCCAAGGGTTCCACGCGAAGGTGTTAGCACAGCTCGGTACGACGATATACTCTATCTCAGGTTCTATGTACTGTATGGCTTTGCTGGCAAGATGCATTGCTGCCGTTCCACTGTTCACCGTGAGAACACGCGAAACCTGTAGGAGTTTCCGGAGTCTTTCCGCGGCCTCTTCTACATACTGACCATTAGCGGAGATCCACCCGGAGTTTATTGCGCCCTCTATACGAGAAAGCGACTCTGTCAAGCTATGTGGTTTGAATACGGGTATCATAGTAGGTGCTCGAAAATGGATTTTTTATTGCAAACAATCTTTATAGACCTCTTCTTCAGAAGAGAGGGGCAAACAATAACCATACTTTTTTTCCAAATCTGTCCTATTCTCTAGATACGTATACGCCAAATACCGATAAGGTCTAATTTCTAAGCCCCAAGAATTTATAGAGCTATGTCCTAAGAACTGAGCCACGTTATTTAATGATTTCACAGAAAGAGTTTCATACTGTATTAAAACGCAATCATCTTTATTCTTTGCTACAGATATCAATCCATCTCTTAACTTCTCAGCCCTATATATGACTTTGTCGATGTATTCGTAGGGTACTGTGAAACTTTCTTTAATTTTAGTTGAGTAATTAGACCAGTTCTGAACCTTATTAGCTACGTATGCAGACACGATGGACTGCAGTACATTCCAGCGAATATTAATCACTTTAGGTATGTTAGATTCAATGATATCTATGCCATCAGAACGCGTTTGATTTGTCAATATCTTGCAACCTACTCCTGTTCCTTTACCTAATGATTCAACCTTTTGTACTGCATCCAGAACAGGTCTTTTTTGCCCGTGTAATATTTCCCCTTTACAGGAGATCGACGGATGTCTATTAAGTAACTTAACAAGAAAAGTAGAACCAGACCTACCGTATGTCAAAATACAAAAAGCCATTAATTCTCCTCAAAGTAGGGTACAGGAGGAACACAAGTTAATCGGGGACAGTGATCCCAATCTTCTTCTGTGTTGATATCCAGAGTTACCGATATTGGTCTTATGTTTCGCCTTTCGACAATTAAACAACTTGATTGTTGAAGCGCTTGTTCTGTGTAAAGTTGACAACTTCCTCGGCGGCTGACATTTCCATATCAAATCTACTTTTCCTTGTACAACTCCCCAAGTGCGGGGTGAGGTAAGCATTGCTTAATTTCACCAAGGAGCCTTTATAGGGCTCTTCTTCGTATGTATCTACGGCGGCAGATGCGTCGGGATTATTACTCAGCCATGCAAAAAGATCTTCTTCATTGATGATACCACCCCGTGACATGTTAATAATGCAGGCATCCCTCTTCATAAGCTTGAAATCTTTCTCTGAGATGTACCCTAAATTCTCAGCATTGAGTGGGATGTGTATCGTCACGATGTCGCACCCGCGTAGAATTTGATGTTTCGTGGCGGATTCACAACGTACTCTGTCATGCATCCGTTCTTCAACGATGTCATTGATGAATATTCTCCGGGGCTTCATTCCCTGGAGCTTTTCGATCATCAAGGAACCTATTCTGCCTACGCCTATGATGCCTACGTTGCAGTCTCGTATATCTCTTCCAATGAATCTCTTCCAACCTCCATCCTTTAGGCAATGGCTGACCACTTGAACGCGTCGGAGCATATTGAGCATCTGACAGAGAGTAAGTTCAGCGACCGCGTTTGACGGAGCATCAGGGGTATACGTTACCGTGATGTTTCTTTTCACACACTCGTCGAGGTCTACGGAATCTAATCCAATGCCCACTCTGGATATCATCTTGAGATTTGGGATGAGATCCAAAACATCTGCGTTGTATTTCTCAGTGCCTGCGATGATTATGTCAGGACACTCTTTTATGAGAGTGTCTTTGAGCTCGTCTTTTGAGTACTTTCTTCCAACGCTGTTGAGGGTCGGTTCTATCCCCATGCTCTTCAGGTACTCCAAGGGAGCTACCTCAGGGCATCCGTACGGATGAGTAGTTACGATCGTCTTCATAGCTTCTCTACCTCCTTCACTCCCTGCTGTATCATCAACGTGTCGAGCCCAAAAGCAAGAAGGCCCCATGATTCATACTTCTGGAAGTTCTCTTGATAGTTATTGACAATATGGAATCCCCTCTTTTCCGGAGGCAGCGATTCTTCAAACCTCTTAAGGTGCTCCTCAAGGTCAGGGTTATGGAAGTCTCCTGGGCATCCGACGCTGAGAGATAGGTCGTAGGGTCCGATTAGGTAGTAATCGAATCCATCCAGTTTACGGTCATTGAGATTGGAGACACCTCTAGTTGTCTCTATCTGAGCTACAGCGATAGGTTTTCTGAGCGGCACCCCTTTTTGTCCCCACAAATTATCTCGGACAAGCCCCAGACCTCTTCGCCCCATGTCAGGAGGGAAGCGAACTGTACTCAACAGCTCTTTTGCTTTCTCTTCCTCTTCAATAGTGGAAAAGATCACTCCGTCACATCCGGTGTCGAGTGCGTGACGTACAAGAGTCTTCTCGTCGGGTGGTGTACGAACAAAGGCCAACTTCCCCTTGAGTTGTATCACCTGAATACAACCATAAATTGTCTCGGGATTGAAAACAGCGTGCTCAAGGTCGAGGACAACGCCGTCTTCATTACCGTTGCAGAGAATCTCCGAAACAAGAGGAGAGGGTATCTGTTGCCACAAAATTTTCATTGTTCGTCCTCTTCTTTCAAGACACGTAGACATCTATCCCAGTCTTCTTCCGTATCGATGTCAAGGTTTTGTGGGTAGGCTGTTTCACAGAAGAGAGGTTTTTTACCGACTCTGTTACGTCCGTTTCCCAAGAAGGAATCCCTAGTAAAGAGATAGAAGCAAGAGTTCTCAACGAACACAGGATTGATATCTTGCGTCTGCTCCAGGACAGACGGGTTATGATTTATCGGAATTGATCTGTTTGCTTCCATTCTCCAACAGCGCGCCTGTATCCTGTCTGCAGAACACACAGAGTCGAAGCTCTCACCAATTGACTCAGCAGCATGTACTACTGTTTCAGGTTTCAGAAAGGGGTTGGTGACATGTACCTGAGCGTAGATGCATTCCTGCTTGCATACCGTTAAGAAATAGTCTATAAGGAGATTGACAGACACGTCATGGCCCTTGAGATTCTCTTTCCTTAGGTATACCTCAACATGCTGAAGGTCTTCGTCCTGTTTAATCATCTTGAGAACATCGGGATTATCTGTATCCACGAACACCGATAGGTCTCTGTACTTCATGAGAACATGCTTGTACAGGGGGATCCCTCCAAAATCCCGGAAGTTCTTGCCGGGCACTCTCTGAGACTCTTTCTTCAAAGGGACAAAGACGACCATCAGAACAACTCTTCATAGTTAACTCGTTCATATACCTTCAAATTTCCTCCCACAGTAGCGTTGTAAATCTTGGTTCCAGCCCTCTCAGCCATTCTCTTGGCGAGCACGTGAGACTGGTGCATGTTGTGGTTGAGGATGTGGCCAGGACACCCCGGTGTTCCATAGTCTGCTGAGAAATGGTTCTTATCACTGCCGGAGTTTGATTCCCCACAGTTTTCCTGGAACCCGAGGTCGCACCCGATGAGATATATCTCCTTGAAACCCATATACACAGCGATCTCCAAGGAGACCAAGATAGTTGACCCGTACTTTGTAACTCCCTTCGTAATGTCGTGCGACCAATAGCTGTCTGGATAGGACGGCATCTTGTCACCGTGTCCTTTGCAGGACAGAAAATGAACGTTCGATTGTTCAAAGAACTTCCGGTAATGGGCGCTGACGAACGAAGGGATACCTTCATTCACACTTTGAACAGCATCTACGCGCCATGTCTCTTTTGAGATGTTGTCGGTCATCACCGAATAGTATGAAGGTCTCCAACTCGTGTCTTTGTAGATCAGAGCTATTCGATTCATTCCTATGGATACGTCGTTGAACATAAGCTCCAGATTTGTCTTTCGGAGGCTGGGTCCGTTCCCTACCACGAAACATCTTTGGCCTTTGTGGTAGTTTCGATAATCCTCGACTTTTGGAAGGAACGCCGCAGGAACTCTCTTAGCAAGTGGTTTAACGTAGGCGTACCCGAAGGTAAGGAAGTTCGGCTCGTTGGCTGCGAGGGCATTCTTTTTGTATCTCTTCATGTAAGCGGGAACGATGTCCCGGTGTTTTCTCCACCGACTAAAGACAGCTTTGTAGTCGTAGGGCTCGAAGGTGCCTCCGTAAATGCTTTCTATCTCTTTCTTCGTGTAGTTAGTCTGATCGGCAAAAGTTTCGTGTATCTCTGCTATAGCGGCAGTAGCCAGAAGAAAGCCACCTGGTTTCAGACACTCTTTACAAAGCTTGATCACCTGCCTGTTCTTTGGTGTGGGAAGATGCTCGAGAGCAGATACAGATATGAACGCGTCTATACTGTTAGGTTTGACTCCAAGACCCTTCCTGAGGGCAGTATCCAGGAAGTCGCCCTGAAGGTCGACGTAATCGGACGGCCATCTTTTCATGTCGATCCCGACGATCTTGATACCATACTTCTCCTCCAGATATCCGTGGATCGCTCCAGGCCCGCACCCTATGTCAATGAACTTCATGCCGGGTTTCACTTTTCCCTGCTTGCTAAGCTCATCAAACATCATCGCAACGAAGGAATAGTCCATTGGGTAGTTCCATCCAATGGACCCGTTACCGAGCAGGCTGTGCTTTCTGATTTCAGCAAGGTTGCCTTGTTCGTAGGCGAACGGATCTATCTGACCGGGGTCGAGTAGTCGTAAGAGGTTCATGAGCATTCTTTCTGAACTACAAATGTCGTTCCACAGGCTCCGTGCATGTAGAAGCCCTTTTCTTCAAAAGAGATGCTGTCCACGGCAGCTTTCACACCAGGCCACGCGTCAATCCCGTAATCATCAAAAACCAAGAAACCCCCGGGTGAAATGAGAGGACTATACATCTCAAAGTCTTCTCGTGCCCCATCCTCGCTGTGGTCTCCGTCGATGAGAAATAGATTGAATGTGAGACCCAGAGCCTTGACCTTATTCAATGTTTCTATGTCGTGCGAGTTTCCTTCGACCAAGAAGTAAGGGTGACCATGCTTGTTGCACCGATCTACGTTTTCTTTCACCGTATCTACTGTGACAGGAACCTCACTATCTCTGTCGTAGAACCGACCATCAAAAATGTCGATACCTACAAAAGTACAGGGCTCTTTACGTTGGATGCCTGCAATGAGCGAGGCTCCATGATATGTCCCTATTTCTCCATAGACCTTGCACTTGTTTTTCAGAAACTCTCTCAGAGAGAGAAGTACTCCGAACTGATCACCAAGGCAAGCCCTGCCCTTCAGGAAGTCGAATAGACCTTGAATGCGTGATCGCTCTTGGCAAAGCGTCTGTTTACTGAAGGCTACCTTATCCTTTAGCATATTTCTCCATGGCTTTTTTGAAGTCAAGACTCTCGAACCCAGGAATATTAAAGACCGGGCTTGTTTGAATGCACCGGACCCCATAACTAGGGACCTGCTGAGACAGTTCTTGCCACGCCGCCCTGTGGTATGGAGCGTTAGGTGTGTTGTAGACGTCTCCCACTACTTGATACTCATCGAAAAAGTAGTTTGGATTTTTTTCAGGGGTCTCTGTCAACTTGTAGGTGGCTCTTGTGTTCGGTAGTGTGATGCGATCAGCTACCTTCTCTTTGTAGTTGCAGTCCACACCTGTTATAATTATCGTGTCGTATCCGAGTTCGATTGCAAACCGAACAGCGCAAGTACCTGTAGTTACGTGGTTGAATTTCTGGCCCTTAAAATTAGGGGGGTGCTCTTTCAGGACCACGCGGTCGTTGGGCTCGAAATCTTTGAAGTTGACCTTGTAGAAGCAGAATTTATCGATGCCGTTACTCTCATCAGCAATGAGCTTAAGAAACTCATCCTTGTGGGATTCTGTGACGGAAGCATCGAAACAGAGGTAATAGCTCGGGAACCATCCATAAGTTCTGAGCAATCTGTAGATTGCATTCATTCCTATCGCAGGAACACCGGAATTTTGGATTAGCTGCAAATATTCCTTCTTCATTGATGGGCCGTTCCCTATCACAACAATCGATTTCATTTGTAGACCCTTTCTGCAACACAGACAATGAAATCTTTTTTTTCAAGAGCAGCCGTTAATGTATGCGTCTGGTAATCCTGATACTGTATCTGTGTCAGCTTAAAACCAGCCTCATTCAACCATGCTAAGAGCTTGGGCTCGTTGATGTGAAAAGTCTTGTGGAAACCCATCTTCTTGGCTATCTCTGAATCTTCCTGCATATAAGGCACGGAGAAAACCAACTTTCCGAATGGCTTCAGAGCAACGTGGTATATCTTGAGCACTTTCCGTATATCATTCTCTTCAAGATGCTCGATAGTCTCAAATGATACTATCATGTCGAAAATTCCAACATGCTGTAAAGCTCGAATGTCTTCACAGGTGAATACGACATTCCCAACATCCTTGTACATCTCTTTTATATGTTCCACTACACGGGAATCAATATCAGCGCCGACAACCTTACTGGCGATTTCAGATAGCATAACAGAGCCGTACCCTGTACCGCAAGCAAAGTCACCTACCACATCGCCACCCTTCAAAAGACCCTTCGCAAACTCATATCTACGGTAGTGTGATCTCTGATACATGTCGAAGCTACCATAATCGATAGCCCTGGCATCAATAACAATCCGTTCACCATTGCCGCCTAAATCGTATGCCATAGTCACCCTCTTTTCCAGTGAATTACCGGAAGGACTGTATCCGCGTGAGCCACATTAACGGAACCTCCCAAATTAACATGTTCTCCAAAAGGTCGGTTAAGATCTGTTGTCCTATGCTCTGGGCCTACTG
>WJJK01000362.1 GCA_014729705.1 Candidatus Altarchaeales archaeon
ATGTTGTTGATCGTGATATCACTGAGACGGGCGTGGCGCCGACCCAGAGAATTCTCGAACCCCAGCTCCCGAACCTTTTCCTGAGCCCGTGCGACCATCTTCTTCGTGAAGATTGCCTTAGGACGCTTGTAGTTTGAAGGTGCGACAATCCGCTCGTATCGACGAACGGCTTCATCCAGTTCCATGGATGCCGTGATGTCGGTCAGGAGTACACCGATGGAGTGGTTCTTGATCCGACTGATTGCCGGCCCAGCTTCCAGAGACTGAGTCCAGCAGAAATTGGCCCTGCTATCCTCGGGAAGGTTCCAGTAGGCCTTGTGCATCTTCCTGAAGGTCTTCAGAGCACCATCCCACTCCTCCCCCTTGTACAGGGAGCGCTGAGCAATCAGCTCGAGTACCGTATCCAGAGCTTCCAGGGAGATCTCCTTGAAAGAGCGCTCCAGGACATTTCTACTGTCCCGGAACCGACCACGGATAGTGGCTTCCTCTCCTGCATTGTAGGTCAGTACGGAGCGGGAGAATTCTGCGCTGAAGTGGTACCAGGTATGAACGGAGGAGTCCTCTCGAATCTCGACGTTCTTCTTGGTTCCGAACTTCCTGGTCGGAGAGACAAAGACTTCCTTTACCGGAGCCGACTTCACAAAAGTAGAGAGGGCGTCTATTACCGTCTGATATGTGGGATCGGATACTGTGAAATCCCACATGGAGATCATTTCGTGATTATTGATAGCAACGACGTTACCGACCGCTTTGATGAATTGGCGGCAACAGCTGCAATCGTACTCTCGCCTCTCCCGATAGACCTCGTTTGTTCCTGGGGGGAAACTATCCAGGTAGAGTTCCCAGAGGGCTTCCGGCTCCACATCGACAACAAACAGGTGCTGAAGACCCCGCGAGATTCGGCTTACGTGGCGGGCAAAAATCTGGTTGAACTGCTTGAATTCCATATTCCTCTCCATTACTGCTCAGGGCGTCATAACGCCTTGGGATACTACTCGTGACACAACTTGTACGACCATTGGAAATCGGGTTCTTCGTACCCATCCCACAGAACCTGAACGGAGTCTCCTCCCGGGTCTACATGGGTGATAACTCCAGTTCCCGGGTGGTCCTCGGAAAGGGGTCCTTTCCTGTGGATAATGCGGTCACCTACCTTGAAATCGTGCTTTTCCATATGCTTAAAGGGGATATCTCCCCGAATCCTTTTCCAGAAGACCCTGAATTCGATTAGAAGAACGTTGCGAAAGAAAGTCCTCGTATCTCCTTCAAAGCACTCGGGGATTCTGTTGAGTGAATCATCCCTGACAAGTATTGCCAGGTGTCTTTTGAATCGATGATCCTCAATGACATGAAGCTTCTTTAGGTCTTCTCGATATCGATGCAGTTTCCTGGACCCCAGCTTCATTGCTGTGGGGTCCTTTGAGAGGAGCTTGTGGAGAACCCGGTGCTCCAAGGTTTTCCCGAAAGTTGTTGAGGGCCCTGTCATCCGTTCTCCGAATAAATCTTTGCAAGCGCCTCTTCCTGCTCCCTCTCTTTACGCGCCTCTTCTTCATCATTCCTTTCTTTTCTGCGCTCCGCCCACTTTTTCCGCATCTCTTCCTTTTCCCTCTCCCTTTCAACGTGGTGGGTTTCACAGAGGGTCGAGATCCAGCCGCCTCCTCGGGCCGTGCCGGGTTCTCCGCAGACTTCGCAGATAGTGAAAGACTTTTCTTCCGCCGTATCGATCGCGGAGTTCACCTTTTTATAGATCTCTTCGTCTGCGGGAAACCAATCCAGATAGAAACGGAGACCTCCGAACTTTTCCTTCACCTGACCCACCCTAGCCGTGTCTTCGGGGATGTCATCCACGCAGAGGGGCTCAAGTTTTTCGGCTAATTCACAGAGAAGATCGTACCACCCGTCACCGCACTCGAAACCTCTGAAATTCGAGAAAAGTCTGGGATAGGTCTCTAGCAGGCGCTTTGTGTTTTTCTCGTCCATCAGTATTTTTTCCTCAAATAATGTGTCCCATGATCAACCGCATAGGGCTCCCACCCAAGCTTCGTCAGAGCTTCCAGAGACTTGGCCTTCTGCAAATCTTTCTCGCCAGCCAGGCTCCCACCAAAACCGGATTCTGGAACCACATGGTGAGAGCCATAAATCTTCTTAGGGTGTGAGAAAGAAATGACTTTCCATGTCCCGGTTTTCGGAAACCCCTTCCTCAGAAGATCTCGACAAAGTTTGTTCAGAAGGGTCTCATCATCGGGCTTTTCCGAGGCCTTTTTCAGGAGATCTTTGAGACTCATTTCACGCCAAATCTCTTCGCCCGATCTGCGAGCATATTGCAGAACAGGGCCCCTTGCTCGATCGCATCGTCCAGTGCTACATGCGTGTGAGGCAGCTCATCGAACCATCTCTTGGGCATATTTCTCTTTGTTGAGTGCCGGTAATTTTTCCCCAGCAGTGCCATAGCGTAGGTTTTGATGTCGATGGCGGAGAAAGAGAACGGACTGTGCCCGACAAAGCGAATCAGATACCAATAGACAAAGGTGAAATCGAATCCTGCCGGGTAAGCTACGAAAACAGGAATTCCTGGAAGACCCTTCAGCCACTGGACGTATG
>WJJK01000033.1 GCA_014729705.1 Candidatus Altarchaeales archaeon
AAGGGTATTCCTGTATTGGGTAAGTTTACCAAAGGTCTGAGATCTGCGGGTGCAGCAGCCAAGGCGTTTACGGCTTCTACCGTTATTGGTGCTATAGTTGTGGGATTGTACATGCTTTATGATGCTTATAAAGATTCCTCTAAGAGTGCCAAAGAGTTTGAGAAGGAAATGGAGAACGTAATAGGTCGTAGTGAAGATGCTGCGTCTAAGCTGCGCTCTCAGTCTACTGAAGCTGACAGGCTTTCTTTGTCTTATAAGAAGTATCAACAGGCTTTGGAATCTTTGGAGGACCCAGAAGGTCTAAAGGTAGCTTTGGATGAAGGACGTTACAAGAGTGCCTCTTTGGCTGCTCAGAAATACTCGGAGATGGTTTCTGACATATCTCGTAATCTGGCCAAGGTAGACCCAAGTAATGTTCAGGGTATTACAGAAAGCGGGCAGTACGTGGTAGGTATTTCTGAAAATTTCAAGGACCTTACCATGTCTGCCCTAGATGCACAAAATGCGGTAACCGCGGCCTTCAAAGTAGATGTTATAAAAGCTTATGCAAAAGAGCTAGAAGAGCCTATAAGTCTTTTAGATAGGATGGCCACCGAGGCGGAAAAGGCTTTTTCTGCAATGACTGGGGGGAAGACTGAAGTTCAGGATCGCAGCACTTTTGGAAAACTAAAAGCAGTTCGGGAAGAGATAAATAATCTTGCTGAGGAACAGCGAGCAGAGGCCGAGCAGGGGATGTACGTAGGGCAGGCTCGTATGAACAAGTTAGTTGAGCAAGAAGTTAAGCTCCGCCAGGAGGCACTCGACTCTGCGCAAGAGATGCGTAGAGTATTTGAAAGCATGCCTGTATTTGAGGACATGGATAAAGCTATGCAGTCTTTTACCAAGGATCTATACGATTCTATGGAAGGAGCTGCACAGGCAGGAGTATTTGGAGAAGGCGTAACAGGAGGCGCCGTGGCTACCGCTTACATGGCTAAGCAGGCCGGTCTAGGTGGTATAATAGGCCCTGGTCAGGCCATTACCCCAGGAACTGTTGCTGGTACTATGGCTGAAAGGGGCATTAGGGGTATAGGAGGCGCAGGTGCCGTGGCTGGAGCTACGGAAGATGAAATGGCCATTGTGGGCGAAGAAGTGGCGCGTCGGCTTATGGAGTCCAGCCTGAAAGGTTTGGAGGAGTCGGATGCAAGTAGGGTGGTGTCTCGGGCGCAAACCATGTTCGCTGAAGTAAATGAAGCTACTGGTGAGCTTCTTTATCGTTACTGGAATGATGTGGAAGAGACATCGAGAACGGTTTCGGCCGAAGCGCTTAAGGCCATGGTCGAGGGCGTAGAAGGTCAGGAAGGTAGAGTAGCTGCTGCCTTTATGCGTTGGACCCAACAGGAAATCCAGGCTGCTGCCGAGCAGACAAAGAAGGTCCTAAGTCTTCAGTATACAGGGGCTCTTGCTGGCATTCGTCAACCGAGGGGAGGTATGCCTCAGATTGGGCCCGCTCGTTTTGAAGAGGTAACTGCGGAACAGAGAGTTCTAAAGGATCTTCCTTTGGAAATGCAGCGCTTATCAGATGTCCAGAAGGAACTTAACCAGATAACCAAGGAGTACAGCGAAGACGTTCTTAACGACGTAGAATCTGCCTACGGAAGGCAGGAGAAGTCCGGTCAAGCTTTAAAGGTTATGACGCAGGACGTTCTTCAGCTTGCTACCCAGCTACAAAGGGAAGGTTTCAATTTGACCGTATTGGCGCACTACAGCAAGGCCCAAGCTGATCTAAATATTATACTTGAGAAGGCTGCTGATGCCGCCAGGGACGCAGCAGCTGCGGAGGAATTGAGAACCAAGTACATGGTGGAGACTTCTGGGGCAGCTGCGGGCCTTCCTTCTAACCTGAATGTAGATTTCGGAAAGAGAACTGGAGAACTTTCTTCTCTCCAGAGAGCGATGAAGGAACTGCCTGGTTTTAAGGATTTTACCAAGCAGATTAGTTCGCTTGACAGAAGCCGCGAGCAACAGATGAACACTCTCATCGAGATTGAGAAGAGGAAGGCCCGTTTTGAAGATGCTGTTTCTGATTTAGCTGTTGCCAAGGAGGAGCTTTCTGCCGAGCAAATGGGTAAGTACTTAGAAGCTCGAGAAAAGGGAGCTACGACTGGAGAAATGGAGCTTCTCAAGCAGCTCGAGACCGGCAACGAGATGACCGAGTCCCTTCTCAACACAGAAATAGACATCCAGAAGAGTATGTTAGAGGCTCTTCATGGGCTGACTGAGATAGAATCTGCCAACGCAGAATACAACCAAAAGATGGCTGATATTGAGACCGGGGACTATACTGCCGAGGAAAGAAAGCAGAAGAGGGAAGAGGCTGGAAGGCAGCTTCGACAACAAGTTGGTACCGCTACTCGGGAAAAGATAACCCGATCTCGCGGTCAAGATCTTATGAAAGGTTTACGCGAAACCGTGGGTCAGGGTATTGCTCAAGATTTGTATAATCAGATTTTACAGATTCGAGAAGCCGGAGGAGGTTTCGAGACCTACGGTAAGGGGGTAGCTGGAGTACCAGAAAAGCTCCGTGAGGGTATAGCCAATCTTATGACGGCTATGGAAAACCTAGAGGACATGCCTGCGCAAGGACCGGCACCAGGTATATTTGTAGCCCAAACCTACAATCCCGCCACTGCTCAAATGGAAAGGCGTACTTTCGGTCAGGGGGCAGGACCGCAAACACAGGAAGAAGTTAGAAAAGCGTTGGGTAGAGAGATTGGTAAGTTGTTGGAGTTAGCTTTCGGGGGAGCTGCCCAGGACGAACTCCGGGCTAAGGCAGCTGAAGTTGTGGCTTCTCCAGATACGCAGAAAAAGATAGACACAAAGCGCCTAAAGGAATCCACGGAAAGGGCTGCTAAGATAGAGCAGAAGATTGCTCAAAAGAGAGAACAGGTTTATTCTGCCTATGAGCAGGCGATGCTCAATCAGATAGCCAACATTGAAAAGACTAACGAAGCTCTTAAGGCCAAAGAAGCAGGCAGAATGGCCATAGCTGCCAATGATCTTGCTAATAGCCTTGAAGACATGGTCAAGAATTTCCGCAAAGCGGAGATGACTACCTACAATAAGATAGACTCTGATCTGGAAGGGCCCTTCGCCCGCGTCGGACAGCCCGGTTTCCGGACCGAGTTTGAGCAACGTCGCCGCGAAATAGAAGGAGGGGGTATGCAAGATCTCCGCCCTCGTACTCTTGGGGAGATGCGGCAACAGAGGAAGCAGCTCAAGGAGATTGACAGGGACGAAGAAAGAGCTAAACTGAAACAAGAACAGGACATAGAAGTTCAGGCTCTCCGCCAGCAACAGCAGCAGGCCGAGTCAGTAATGGACACTCTGGCCACTCAGCTCACTGAGGGTACTTTTGCTGGCGATCCCCAAATGGAAAATCAGATTAGAAAATACATGGAGACTTTGCGCGAGCAGTTAGCCCGTTCTGAGCAGGCGGAAATGCGGGGCGATGAGCTATACTTTAAGGGAATACCTGGCCTGGAGGATGTGCAACGATTTGCCAAGCAAATGCGCGGCGAGGCCAAGGAAAAAGCCAAGGAGGCCCAAGCCCAGCTCTATCAAAGTTCTATAGCGGACCCCATCGTTAATGCCACAAACCAGCAAACTCAGAGATTGGAAGCAGCTCTTAAATCTCAAACAGATGCCATTAAGTCCCAGGAAGAAAAGGAGACCCGTCAGGAGGGGAGAGGGGGACGTCCTGGGGAGATAAACGCACGTATACTGGCTGCAGGCGAACGTGGCAGGGCAGTACCGCGTGAGGCTTTGGAGGGAAGGGGTACCGTTGACCTGCGCAAATACTATAGACCTACAGGTGAAGCCAAAGACGTACCGACCGTAGGCCTGACCAATGATAACATCCAGAAACAGCGCGAATCTTGGACCAAGGCGGGCAGGGCTGACGCGGCTCCGGGGGCTCTCGTCTCTACTGAGGAAGGTATCCCAGGCGCTGCCAGTGCGCCTGCAAGACGTGCAAATGAAAGAGGAGATACCGAGGGTGCGTCAGCTCAAGCAGAAGCAATCTCAACGATCGCAGAAAGTATTGGTTCTCTGAGCGCTGCAGTTGAAAGGCTTTCCCAAGCAGAGCTGTCCATTCCTTCCGATTTGACTAACGCGCTTGGAGAGCTTCCGTCTCAGATAGGCGGCGAAATAGCTGGCCAGACTTTGACCGTGGAAATAGCTGACGCGCCTCTTGCTGTTACTGTAGATAACATAAGCGATCTTGGTTCTGCCGCTTCCGATGCGGCTACTTCCAGTCTGGGCGCCGACATTACTGAACTTGGTACTAGGATTGAACAGGTGGAGGGTTTAGTAGCTACTGATGGTACTTTAGCCACTCGCTTGGATGAGTTAGAGTCTACGCTCACTATTGAAACTGAAGAACTATCCGCGGCTGATGCGGAGCTTGGGGATAGGGTTTCTTCTCTGGAGGACATGACTTCACAGTTAGACCCAGACGCTTTCGAAACTCTAACCACTCAAGCCTCCAACCTTAATGATACCATTACTGATTTGGAAGTTAGGGTTGAAACCAATGAGGAAGGTATCGTATCTTTGACTACGGAGATTGAAACTTTCCAGAGTAGCGTAAGTTCCAGTTTGGAAGATTTTGGGGACAGGGTTGGAGAAGTAGAGTCTCTGGTTTCCGACGCGGTTTCTGCGGTGGAGGGTTTCGAAACCACCTTGTCCGAGCTCGAGGAGTCTGTGGCCTCTGCGGTAAGTACGGCCGAGGCTGCTGAAACCATTGCTAATGATCTTCAGGATTCTTTGACTGATCTGAGAAATACAGTAGAAAACCAGAAGCAGAGGCTGGAAGCGCAAATTCGAGGCAATGATACGGAGATTGACCAGATCAATACTGAACTGCGTACCAGAAGACTACGTCTTGATAATCTTGAGCGTATTGCTAATAATGCTGCTACGGTGGCCCAGAGCGCAATGTCTCTGGCACAAGGAAGAAGGTAAGTTTTAGATGGCTATTGTAGTTGGTTCTCCTGCTCCAAATCCGGGCAATGCTACCGGGGTTACGGTCCCCGACGCCAACCCTAACTACTCCACCATTATTCTGGGCAACCCTGATCCACAAAATACGGTTATTGATCCAGACCCTACAAAAGCGGTTTCTCAGTTGGTTTTGGAAACTTTTGGCATTCCTTTTAGCACTCCAGTACTAGGAGGCTCTCTGCCTGGCTACGACATTCGGAATCAAGATGCCACAACTATGCTTAAGCTTTCCTTGGCTACTGAGCTTTTGGATACCCCGCCGGAAGGTTCAGGACGAACCGGGAGTGCAGGCTTTGCCGAGGTGGAAATAGATGGGGATGGTATCGCTCGTTTTTACATCGTGGGTGCGGAGCTTGCCCAAAATCTTGATGTAAGATACTGCATACCTACAGCGCAGCTAACTAATGCGGCAAACTTGGTTATAGTTAGGGGTTACGATCCCCCAGTTAGAAGGGAGCTCAGAGAATCTTTTGATGGTCTTAAGAACAAAGAGTTCTTTGGCTATGACGATTGTGCTCAGGATACCTGTGAGCAGGACCACAACGCGAAGTATGCTACCATCTCCTATGACGATCCCGCCCTGGACCAAACTTACCAAGATGACATTATTAACTCCTATGAGATAGGGGCGTTTGAGTCTCTGTTGGGGTATGTGGTAGATTTTGACATCAGCCCTGACCCAGAAACAGTGCCGGGATTGCGTATCTCTTTCGGAGATTCAACCAAAGAATACATAAGATTTAGTGCCAGCCTTTTTAAGAACAGTAAGATTGATGGTAACATTACCCTTGACGAGTTTGATGCCCTAACCGATGGGGGAGTTCTTGGAGCAGGAAGGGCAGAGGGGCAGAGTGTGGGCGGCCCCGTGGGTTCAGCCGTTCCCGCCACCATCACTGTGGTTAATGAAAACACCGGGGAGTGCTTTGTAACTAACTCCACCCTGGTAGGTTCTCTTATAACTTTAGATGCTGATAGGTTTAAGAGACTTAACAAGTTCGGACGAGAAGAATCGGATCTTATTCAGGTGCAAGATATTGTTTTCTCTGGTCAGAAGGTTATGGCTATATTTACCTCCCCTTTTAACATTAACCCTCTTATAAAGCCCCAAAAGGAACTTGTAAGTCTTCAGCACGGCAGAAACTGGACCTGGACTACAGATGCTGATGAAAATGTAGAGATAAACCTTTTTAGTGTTATTGATAGTCAATTTACTCAAACTGTTTTTGATTTGTACAATATTCCCGGCTCTGTGACCAATACTGCTCAGTTTAACGGGATTTTTGAGGCTACCACCGATAATGCCAATGAAGGTACCGAGTTAACCGCTTTAGATTTCCGAAGCAAATACGTAGCGGGTATAGGAGATTCTTTAGGTTATAAAGTTGTCAATGGGGAAATGTGTATTGTTGTAGAAAGACGCCGCCCCAGTATTGACATCTTCGACCCGCGCGGTCAGGCTATGGGGGTGGCTCAGAGTATTAGTGTTACTTATACTCCTATAGTGTTGGTAGATGAGCCTGCTCCTATTGCTTATGCCTCAACTCAAACTGTGCTTCAGAGTATAGATGAACAGACCGGTTCTGGGGGCAGGACTATTCCCGGTGAGGGTATAATAGACCAAACGGATGGCATTCGTGATAATGATCCTTCTACTGTTCAGGATTTTGATGAGAGTGAGCTTTCTATACTTCAGGATAATACTAACGGCAGCACTATAGACATAACTCTTCCATTTTTGAACGATGCCCAGTGTTTGCAGGTGGCAAGGAACTTTAGAGATCTTCAGAACGAGACTGTAGTTTCCACCTCCGTTGTCTTGGGTCCGGATTCTGAGCCCCGTCTAGGGGATGTGTTTACCGATGACAGTGGCAATACTTCCATCATAAACGAAATAAACTACTCTTATCAGGACGGTAGTCAGTATCTAATAACCGTTAATACGGGCCCTCGCTTCGTTGG
>WJJK01000363.1 GCA_014729705.1 Candidatus Altarchaeales archaeon
GCATAATAAACCACGAGAAAACCCACATCAAGATACACGAAAACCAAGACAACCAGGAATTCACTGAAAGCCAGGTGGAGGAGAAAGAAGTCGAAGGAAAAACCAGAAGAGAAAAAATAACATATTTTGCCGAAAAAGAACTCACCCTAAGGCTCTTAAACAAGCCGCCCGCCGAACACCGAAGACTGGCGACCCTCGATCCTGAGGAAAGACCCCAGATAAAGATAAGGCAAGGCTCATTCCCCGGCCTGCCTGAAGAAGAGATAGAAAAACAGATACAACGAGACTTCGAAAAATACCTCGCTAAAGTAAGGCTAAAACTGAATGAAACAAGATGACTGTTTTTTTATACGTAAACCTATCTACAAGACAATAAATGAGAGTATCAACCCTTGCAGGAATATGTGCTTGTATGTTCATATTAGGGTGCCTGAGAACCCCACAAATAAATTCATTTGAAGAGTGTGTTGCAGCTTCAAACCCAGTAATGGAGAGCTACCCGCGACAATGCACTGCAGATGGAAAAACATTCACAGAAAAGCTTAAAAGTGAGGCAGAATTTATTGAATGCGCATCAAAACCGCAAGCGTGCACCAAAGAATATGACCCAGTCTGCGCAATTATAGACAACGGCATCAGATGCACCACAAGACCCTGTCCAAGCACCAACGCAATTGACTACGGTAATGCATGCGTAGCATGCAGCAAAGGCGCATACGGTTACTACCGGAAAGCATGTTCAGACAACCTCTTCATCGTATGCCAGGAAACAACCACAGGAATTGATCCAATAGAATATGCAAAAGATGCCGGCGGAATCTGCGTAAAAGTATGTCCGGGAAACTATGACCCATACACAACTCAGACAGGCATAAAGTTATGCACCCGCCACTACGGAGAAGAGGCTATCTCAGGGTGGAGCGTATGTGAGCGTTCAACAGAAGACTGCAACTGCGTAAAAGCATATGAGACCACGAAAGGAGAGGAAATACATTATCCAAGCTACAGATGCGTCCCCAAAAGGTATGCAAATAGACTGCTTTTTAGAGGGGGCGTGGACAGACTTGATCGAAACGGAGAACAAAGCACACTTATTGCATAAACACACGCTGCATTTAGATTCTTCTTGGGGGATGTACCTGTATTCTTTTTTTGCTCATCGACACGGGGGTGATCACGTCTATGCGCCCAAGCATAGCATCCTTATGGGCTAGGTGGATTTTAAACACCTCGTTGCCGCGTATGCTGAAGGTGTTGTTGAATTTAAGCACCACAACATCCCCCCGCCCGACGTATCCCTCATTCCAGTAGCCCCCTTTATGCAGATAAAATGCGGTGAAGTGGGTCTGGTTCGGGGGATTAGCGTTTATGTCCTCCAAGACCTGCCCATATCGGAAGCTGGATTGATTATCGTCTGAGGTGAGGATTAAAAGAAGATTGTCTAGATTCAGTGAATTAGATCCGGGAGTGGTTCTAAGGGAAACCTCAAAGACCTCCACTGCGCCGGGAGTCCGATCACTTGAACTCGCATCCGAAGCCGCAACCCCCACCACCTCCAGGCCGCCTGACACCTTATCCTCCGTCTGGCCTCCGAAGAGATAACCCCACTCCCTAAGGCCTGCGCCGGTGTGCATGATGACCACCGCAGCAGTAGTCGCAATCGTCACCACCGCCACAAAAACCAAAAGAAGAGGAACCCCCTCCAAACCCTTATCTTTATATGACACGCGGAAACACCTGTTAAATAATTTAAAACAACAATACAATAAAGCGATGATTATGGGATACGCAAACCTGGAGGGGGAGGAGATCCCGAAAATAGGGTTAGGAACCTGGCAGATGCACGGCCAAACCTGTTTCCAGGCGGTGAAACACGCGTTAGCCGAAGGATACCGACACATAGACACAGCCCAGTTCTATGAAAACGAACAATGGGTGGGAGAAGCCATAAAGGAATCCAACGTAGGGCGGGAAAAAATATTTCTGACCACAAAGATATGGGAACAGAACCTAAAACCAGAGAAAGTGAGGGAAAGCTTCAGGGAAAGCCTGGATAAACTCGACACAGACTACGTCGACCTGCTTTTGATACACTGGCCAAGCCAAGACACCCCGCTTAAGGATACATTAAATGCTTTCATGCAACTAAAAGACTCGGGAAAGATAAGGCATATGGGGGTGAGCAACTTCAACACCCACCTGCTGAGTCAGGCGATAAAGTTAACGGAAAACCAGATAACCTGCAACCAGGTGGAATACCACCCCTACCTGGGACAGGAGGCCGTGTTAAGGTTGTGCAGGGAAAACAACATCACCGTAACCGCCTACAGCCCCCTTGCAAGGGGGAGGGTAATAGAGGATGAGACTATAACCGAGATTGCAGAAAGACACGGTAAGACTGCCTCTCAGGTGGCGCTTAGGTGGCTGACGCAGCAAGACGGCGTAATAGCGATACCCAAGGCGGAGAACCCCCAACACCAAAGGGAAAACCTGGACGTCTTCGACTTCAAGTTAAGCCAAAAGGAGATGAGTCGAATACACGCCCTAAACCGAAACGAGCGTCTGATAGACACCGGATACGTGGACTGGGATTAAGTGTTCGACGCTGTTCACTTTTGTTCTGAACTATTTTCTTAAACCGTTCACCCCACAGGATAAAGCGGAGGTGAACCAACCCTATGCATGAAAAGAAAGTCAGATCCACACAGAAGGTGTCTGGCAGGAAATACTGGAGCCCCCGGGAACTAAGCTGGGTCACCAACACCATCTAAAAATCCCTCTCGCCTCGTTTGACGGGTTAGGTGGGGGGTGGTTGGCTTATTAACCCCCAAGCAACATCATAAATAC
>WJJK01000364.1 GCA_014729705.1 Candidatus Altarchaeales archaeon
CCCTGAGCGTTGGGCAGCCATTCCCCGTAGAAGTGGTCGTCTCCGGTGGCAGGGTTTCTTGTGAACGCCACTCCTGTTGCGGAGTCGTCACCCATGTTTCCGAAGACCATGGTCTGCACGTTTACCGCAGTACCCCATTGTTGGGGTATGCCTTCGATTTTCCTGTATGCTACTGCGCGCTTACCCATCCAAGACTGGAATACCGCGCCTATACCCCCCCAAAGTTGCTTCATCGCATCGTCTGGGAAGGGTTTGCCTAATACTTTTTTGACCTTGTTTTTGTATGTCGTGCATAGTTTCTCCAAATCCTTTTCATCCAATTCAGTGTCTAATTCAACGCCCTTCTTTTTCTTAGTCTTCTCAAGTTCCCTCTCCAGTTGGATGCGGATGCCCTGACCCTCTTTGGGTTCTATTCCTTGGGCTTTCTCCATTACTACGTCCGCATACATCGTGATGAGTCTGCGGTAGGCGTCCCATACGAATCTCGGGTTACCTGTTTTTTCGATTAAGCCTTTTATTGTTTTTGAGGTTAAGCCGACGTTTAACACAGTCTCCATCATACCAGGCATAGACTGTCTGGCTCCGGACCTCACCGACACCAGCAGCGGGTCCTGTGGATCCCCGAATTTCATGCCCATCTCTTTTTCCACTTGCCTTAGGTTTTTCTCCACCTGGCTTTCAAGGCCCCGGGGGTATTTGCGGTTGTTGTCGTAGTATGCCGTGCATACCTCGGTTGTTATCGTGAATCCGGGCGGCACCGGCACGCCGATGTCGCTCATCTCAGCAAGGTTAGCTCCCTTACCCCCCAACAGGTTCTTCATATCAGCTTTTCCGTCAGCTTTTTTTCCTCCAAAAAAATACACGTATTTTTTAGCCATTTTATATTCATTCACCGTGTGTTGAGAATTCAAAGAGTTTAAGGATTTAGAAAATTAGTATAAATAGTTAGAGGGCGATTTCAACAGGTATCTTGAAGCAGTTTTCGCATGTGCTTCTGCAGTAGACTTCAAGCTGGCCTCTCTGTTGGCAGTCTGTTGTTAGGTTCAACGTGAACTGACGTGAATCCCTTGGACCTAAGACTCCAAGCGCCTTTTTCTCTTCGACAACCACTTTGCCTTTGGCGTCGGTTAGCCTGCAGTAGACTTTCGCGTTCTCCGCTTTCAGGTTGTCTTTGTTCACAAGCGAGGCGGTGAATACTGCCGTGCAGCTTCCCTGTTCGGCTTCAACCTGGGTGTGGGGGCCGTCGATTATGAGGGTCGGGCTTCTCATATGCAAAAACAGGGGTGCAAGTATTAATGCCGCAAGGGCTGCCGATAAAACTATTTTTTTCGTATCCACTTTAATTGTACTTAGTTTTTACCCTTATTTATTTTGTGGTATGCTTAATTTATCCATTATGCCCGATAAATGGCATGCTCATTCCGTGGATGAGGTCTTTGGGTTGGTTGATTCCTCTTTTGAGGGATTGTCTTCCCGGGAAGCTGAATTGCGCCTTAAGGAATACGGGATGAACAAACTGAGGGAGGGGGAGAAGACCTCCTTTTTATCGATTCTTTTGGAGCAGTTCAAGGATTTCCTGATTATTTTGTTGGTTTTCGCAGCAGCTATTTCAATCGGCATAGGTGTTTTGGAGGGCAGTCTACAGGAGATAGTTGAAGCAGCCCTGATATTAATTATTGTAGTGTTTATTGTGTTGGTCGGCTTCTACCAGCAGTATAGCGCTGAGAAGGAGCTTGAGGCTTTGAAGGAGCTTATGACCCCTAAGGCGCTTGTGTTGCGAGACGGCGTTAAATCCCGGGTGCCTGCTGAAGACCTTGTCTTGGGGGATGTGGTTTTCCTTGAGGCAGGCGATAGTGTGCCCGCGGATCTGCGCCTATTTTCTTCAACGGAGCTTAAAACCGATGAGGCCTCTCTTACGGGGGAATCCAATCCGGTAAACAAAAATACCGGTGTTTTAGGCGAGGATGTTTCTCTTGCGGACCGGGAGAACATGCTTTACATGTCCACTAAAGTGGTTTCCGGGAAGGGTCAGGGGGTTATCGTCGCCTCCGCCATGGACACTGAGTTGGGTAAGATTGCAGGGCAGATCCAGGATATTAAGCAGGAGAAGACGCCGCTTCAGAATCGTCTTTCGGTTTTAGGGAAGCAAATTGGTGTTGGAGTCGTCTTTTTGTCTGTAATCGTTTTTTTGGTGGGTGTTTTCGTGGGCGTCAACGAGCCTATCGACATGTTCCTAATCGCTGTTGCTCTTGCCGTTGCAGCTGTCCCCGAGGGTTTGCCGGGCGTCGTGACTGTCGCGCTCGCCCAGGGTACTCGCAGGATGGTGGCGAAGAACGTTATCATCCGGAAGCTGCCTGCAGTTGAGACCCTTGGAAGCACTACCGTCATCTGCACCGACAAGACGGGGACTCTCACCAAAAACGAGATGACGGTGAAAAAGATTTTTGTTTCAGGCCGTCTGCTTGAGGTTGAGGGTGAGGGTTACGCTGTTGAAGGCGGCTTCGTTGACGAGTCAGGGGGAAGGGTTGACGATTATTCAGGGGATCTTGGTTTCATGTTGTCTGCGGGATCCCTAGCCTGCGACGCTACGCTTAAGGGGGATGGTTCCATCACAGGCGATCCCACTGAGGCGAGTATCGTGGTGGCTGCGGCGAAGGCTGGATTCAGTCAGAGGACATTGAAGTCCGATTCCCCAAGGATGGATGAGGTGCCGTTCAGCTCGGAGAGGAAGAGGAAGACCACGATCCATAAAAGCGGGGAGGGTGTTTTTGCGTGGGGTCTTGGGGCGCCCGACGTCCTCCTTGACTCCTGTTCAAGGATTCGTATTAACGGGGTTGACGTTGAGTTAACCGGGGAGTGGAGGCAAAAGTTGCTCTCCGTCAACG
>WJJK01000365.1 GCA_014729705.1 Candidatus Altarchaeales archaeon
GTTCCAGATTCATCTTGCCATACAAATTATGTGAACTCGTAAGGATTAGGTTAACGACTTCCGTGAAACCAAAGCCTATGAGGAGGGTTCTTGATAAATCAGAGTATCGCTCAAGATCATCGTCCTCGCCCACAGCATAAATCCGGGGCTCTTGGGGTTTGAAATTCATGTAACCATAGGCTATTGCGATATCCTCCACCAAATCGATTGGGTGCAGTACGTCACAGCGGAATGGGGGTACAGATACGCTAAGGGTTTCACCGCCTTCGGTTACTCCGAAACCCATTCTTTTAAGGAGATTCTGGATCTCGGTTGAATCAAGCTCCAAGCCTAAAAGACGGTTAACGTAATCCCTCTCAAGGCTCAGTTTAGTTGGGCTTAATTGGGGTTGTTTCATGGATAAACAGATATTTGGTTTTACGCGTTTAAGTTTACGTGATTTATTTCGAAAAGAACATAAATTCCATACAGTAAGACATGGAACCAAGGAAAGCCCTCTACGGCATCATATTTTTGTTTCTTTTTTTCAGGATACCGCATCTGTCGGCATCCCCCCAATGGTTTTGGGATGAAGGCATAAACATGGATTACGCCCAGCATCTTCTGTCAGGGAGAAGCAGGTGGTCCTGCATGAAATACGCCTGGATACCCCACCCCCCACTCTACCCCCTATGTCTTGCGGTTTTATTTAAAGTAGGGGGATACACCATTGAGGTGGCGCGGGGTTTCTCGGTGGCACTGAACCTGGCTACACTATACCTAATATACCTTATAGGCACAAGGGTTGAAGAGGGAAAAACCGCTTTGACTGCGGCGGCTCTATTCGCCATCTACCCTGCAGCCATCTACTGGGGTCGGATGGCTTTCTCCAACAACCTATTGATGTTTTGGATTATGTTATCACTTTATTTCTTCATCACGCACCTGAAGACAGGCGGCCACAATATTTTGTTTGCATCAGCGTCCATGGGATTTGCTCTTATCACAAGCTACAGCGCAATACTCATAACAATACCCTTAGGATACTATGTTCTGGTGAAGGAGAGAAAACACGTCTTCAAATCCTTGGCCCTCCTTTTTGCGCCAATAACTGTTTTATTGATTTATATTCTCGCAACTAATGCCGGGGTTTTTTTGTTTGACCTCTCCCTTTTAATTGCAAGGTTTGAGTTGTCGAAGAGGTATCTCCACGTTATTGCCCCCCTAACCTTGATTTTATGCTACCTATCCTACAGAAAACGCGAAGAAATCCTGGACTTCTCCGCCCAGGTCCTTGAATCAGAGTCCAAGAAGATATTCAACGTAGAGTGGTGTTTCTTCAAGACACATTGGGCCCCCCTCATACTTCTGACCGTGCATGCGGGGTTAGCTTTAACCTTGTTTCTGCCTTTAAGAGAGGAACAATTATTTGGGGGCGGCGATTATTTTTGGTTGGGGATAATCGGGCTTCTGTTCATAAATTCCTTCTACATGAATACTTTGGTGTTGGTTTATTTCCTGCCCTTCTTCATGCAAGTGATTATGGTCGGCAGAACAGATCACATGCTAATACCCTTATACCCCTTCTTTTGTCTGGGGGTTGCGGTTTTTCTGGATAAATTCCATGGATACATGAAAACAACCAAAACCCTCCAAAAAGCGTTATCCAACACCCCCACAATGTTTGCGATGCTTATTCTGCCATTTATTGTGCTCACCCTACACGATACCGTCTCGTTTGTGGTGAACCCGGATACCCTTATTACAGAGGATATAGGAGACGTTGAAGCCGCAGCTGAATACGTGGATCAAGTGAGAAAACCAGGACAACACGTGCTTGCCACAAGCCATTTAACACGGTATATCAAGGACCCTGTTTGCGTGGTGCCGCAGGGATTCGCATATGAAGGCCATAAAATAGCCTACTACCCCCAGGGGTTGCCTGAAGACCGTTTCACCACCAACTGTAGTTACAAAAATTCAGCGTATCTTGCAGCCAATAAAGGCGTGTTAAACTGGCTTAAAACATTCAATCACAGCGAAGTAAATGAATGGATTAGGGGTTATGAGGAAGTGTTTGAATCCGGACGATATATCGTTTACCGCCATAGGTTAGGGGAGAATAATACCGCTCCAAAAAACGAACCAAGTCCAGAAAGCTAGGAACGCGATTAAGCCCACAAACATTAATACATCGCGTTGAGTGATATCATCCCTAAGCTCGATTTCCATGGTTTAACCTTTGTTTATGGAAAATAAATGTTTTTATACATTTATAAAGGAATAGACTCCAATAATTATCAAATTAAAACCCAAAAAAAAATTATGTTATGAGGTGAGAGAGGATATGAGAAAATTAGGAGCTAAAATGACTTTGAGTTTGCTGGCGTTGATGACGATTATGTCTTTCGTAAGCGCACAACAATCATATGAGGTTACAGGGCAGGCCACGAACGCTGTTTCAAGGATTTGCAGTATTTTAGTCAACATCCGATTTATTCTGACGTCCATCGCAGGCGGAGTCGGCA
>WJJK01000366.1 GCA_014729705.1 Candidatus Altarchaeales archaeon
ACCTTGGGATTGCGTCTTTTTTTACTCTCTGGACAGACCTCTAGGATCTCTGGGTTGGTTACCACCCAAATCGTCGCCTGTCGGCCGCTACGAGACGCTCGAGTCTCCCCACTGTCTCTGACATACCCGTCGATTACAAGCTCTCTGCGGCGGGCTGAGACGGTCTGGTGTTTGAGTTCAGTAAGCTGCTCCAGCTCATCGTCCGTAGCCCCCTTGGTCCCCAGGGCCACCAGATAGTTGTAAACCTTTTGCCGCAGGGAAGGGGCTGCCTCCTCCATGCTCTTCGCAGCTTTTTTGCTTGTCTTCGAACCGTTTACGAATCCGGGCTTTTCAGGATACTTACTCATAAATCCCTCCATACAGAATGGTACGAAGGGAGATACCCTAACGCGGACTAAAATTGCTTGGGGATGCCGGTAAAAGGAGTTCCCTCGTGAAACTCGAAAACCAGGTTGTTCGTCGTTTTTGTAAACGGATATTGTATCATGGAACCCAACTGAGCCTCCGTGCTCGTGGTTACCTGTACGGCTACGATACCCGCAAAATCACGAGGCTTCGGTTTCGCAGTCGTGTAGGACCACTGCCTGTATTCGCTACCATCGGGGGTACCGGTAACGGGGACCTTCCCCCGATACCGGCCGGTTCTCGTTATCATCTACCGCAGGCCTCTCTTACCCTGGTGGCGTACTCGAGCATCTCTTCCTTGGTGAACTCGTAATCCTGCATCTGAGCATAGGTCGTGTTCAAAACATCCAAGGCATCCTTGTACTGATACACGACTTCATTCTTTTCCTCATAAGAAATCTTCTCCCCAGCTTTAATCTTCCTCTCGAATTTTTTGATCTTCTTTAGAGCAGCCTTGCACTCTTTGAGAGCTTTCTTGGTCTTTTTCTTTGCTTCCTTTTCCCACTCCTTGGTCTTTGGGGGAGCAAATTCCAGCTCCTCAAGCTCCCTCTGTGGGATCTCCCTGCAACACTGCTCGTCCTCGGGGGTTTCCTCCCTGCTACGACAATGGAGAGCTTCGGTTACATTTCCCTTTTCATCCCACCGAAGAACAAAACCAACCGTGCTCCCATCTACAAAGTCCTCAAGATAACTACGACTCCCATCCTCATGCCATCCACGGCAACGACCATGATTTTTCTTCCCTTTATAGGGGCAATCATACTTGAGTTGTCCGTTCTCATACCATTGCTGTACGCCTACCTTCACCCCTTCCTCGTAACACCTCTCCTCATGTACGTATAGATTGTCCTTGCCACCGTAGTATTGTGTAATACACCCATGTTGTTTCCCTTCCTTGTATGGAAACATGGAACTGAGTGACCCATCCCCACTAAAGGTATACCACTCCCCATGCGGCAGACCATCTTGGAAATGGTAAAGGGTCTTCAGGAACGGAGGCTGACCATCCCACATAGTCGCCCCTTTGAGAGGGCCTTCCAGACCCCCGGAATCATTCAGGCAATATGAGAAATGTTTCCCGTAGACATTTTTAATACTTGCATGAGTGATTGTGATGGGGAAATCTTTGTTTTTACCGGAAAAATAGTGGAGAGTACTCCCCTCGGGACAATCCGTATGAAGGAATTCCTTCATCTCCTTGGGCATCTCTTCGCCCACTGCATTGAAGGGAAACAGGAAAAAAGCACAAAACACGGCGAATTTTTTCATCACACACCTCCTCTAGATCAACATACCGTCCTTATGGACGCTTCCATCTGGCAGGACTACAAGAACCTTTTTTTTGTATTTCCTACCTCTTCTGATTGTGGACCAGGTTCCTGACCTGACCCGCTCCGAATATTCTTTGGGAGCCGCTATCAATATCTCGCAGGATTTCACAATCCTGGTGTTCCTGTACAAGTAATCATACGGCTCCTCCACTTCATCAAATTCGCAGAAGGCTCTCTTTGAATCATTACTGGGGGGATGACCAAAAATAAGGAAGCCGACTGCCCTGGCCATCTCATGGGCTTCGGTGTCGGCTCCTACACAATCCCCGTGATGGAGATAGATCCCCTCCTCAGGATATTTCAGGGTCAGGGACTCAAAGAGTTTCTGGACGACCTTCTTCTGCGCCCCCGTCATCCCCCCTTGAGACCCTGTAAACCCGATGTGCATCCTTCCTCCATTATCCTTAAATAAGATTACCCTTTCAGTAGCTTCATATGGAACATCGGAGAAGAAAATGAAAAGAAAATCCGAGAAAATCCCTGGCGGTATGGCAGAAGGGAAAAAACCAAGTGATTTTGATGCAAGGCAGATGGCCATGGGGATCAAAGTCGAAATGGAGCATACGGATAATCGCGAAATCGCCAAAGAGATCGCTATGGATCACCTGATGGAAGACCCAAAATATTACACCCACCTTCTTCGGATGGAGAAAAAATATGAGAAGAAAGCCTCTGCAAAAAGGGTCCTCCGTAAAAAGCTGATTAGAATCGCCATGGAAAACCCCAAAATGGCACAGAGGGCACTTTTGCTTCTCAGAAGGGACTATGGG
>WJJK01000005.1 GCA_014729705.1 Candidatus Altarchaeales archaeon
ACACTGGGGATAAAACAAAAAAGGCAACATAAAAATAACCAAACCAAAAACCTCATATGCTAATAATAATTAAAACAAGAATTAAATAATAAATAATGCAAAGAATCTTATGAAAAATTGTTTTATTGTTAACTGCGGGTTTGTTTTCTTTCTTGTATTACTCCTATTTTTGGGTTGTGTTAAACCCTCAAGCGTGTGCAATAAACCATATTTTGAATATAAAAAAGGGGAGTGCTGTTTAGATGAAAATAATAACAAAGTATGCGACAAAGATGAAACAATAAACCCAGAAGGTAGTGAGCGTTTTAAGGCGCCTGTGTCCCAGGTTATTGATGGAGATAGTATTATCGTTGAAGGTTTAGGGGAGGTGAGGATTCTGGGGATCAATGCCCCGGAGATAGGGCAACCTTACTATAAAGATGCTAAAGAACAGCTTGCTAAACTAGTTTCAGGTAAAACAATTGAACTTGAATCAGATGAGGAGAGTAAGGATAAATATGGCAGGAACCTTAGGTATGTTTTTTTGGATGGTAAAAACATCGCAGTTAAAATGGTTGAAGAAGGACTGGCCACAGTCTACATCCTACCGCCTAACACCAAATACGAAACCCAGCTTAGGCAGGCTTGGGAGAGATGCCTGTCAGATAAGTCTAATCTATGTGAAACCCCACGAACAGGATGCGATAATAGGTGCATCGGAGTCGCTTACTTTAACTGGAACGCAGAAGGAAATGATTGTGAAAACCTCAACGACGAGTATGTTAGCTTCAAAAATACTTGCGAAATAGACTGCGGCCTAACCGGGTGGAGTGTGAAAGACGAATCAAGCCGAGACCCGTATGTATTCCCAGAATACACATTAAAAAGCCTATCTGAAGTAACCTTGTACACTGGAGACGGGAAAAACACACATACAAATCTTTTCTGGAACAACACCGGCATGGAATGCAACAGCATCTGGAACAACGCCGGCGACACATTATACCTCAGAAACAAAGAAGGAGAATTAATACTATCCCACACATACAAAGGATTCAATAGATAAGCCCAGGATTTATCGCTGCTTGGAGTATAGGGAATCCCTCACCGGGGTATTTGTTGAATATATCATTGGAGAAGAATAGATTCAATCCTGTTCCACAAAAACTAGGCATAAGAAATATTCGCCAGAAGTTCTACGGCCCTCCGCAGGGGGCCACAATTGTCAACTGATTGAGCAGTTGGTTGACAGCGTCCTGGGTTTTCCACGTGTTACGCAGTACCGCCCAGATCGCTTGAGGTCTTAACTTCCGTGTTCGGGATGGGAACGGGTGTTTCCCCTCTGCTGTGGCCGTCAACCGGGCTATATTTAGGGTGTTTGTATATAAATATGGATATGGTTGTGCCGGATTCTCATCCCAGGAAGGCTTCGTTGGAGGTTCGTGAGAGGCTTTTGGAGGGTTTTAATGATGGTTTAATTGCGGAAGCTGGTTTGATTGCCCATGGTAGGGGCGAGGCTTTGGATTATTTGTTGGGGGAGGCGACGCGTGATCCGGCTTTGACTGCTTTGCGTGTGGGTGTGGGTCTAATGTGTTTAGCGGATAAGCCCTGTATTTCGGTTAACGGTAACGTAGCTGCTTTATGTGCGTCGGATGTTGTTGATCTAGCGGGTGTTTTAGGCGGTAGGTTGGAGGTTAACCTTTTCTACCACAGTACCGAGCGGGTGGGCAGGATAATTAGGGTATTGGGGAAGGCGGGCGCGGGGGAGGTGTTTGGTTTGCAGAAGAAAAACGTGGTTGCTGGGTTGGATAGTTACAGGGGTTTGGTGGATGACGCCCTATGGGAGGCGGATTGTGTTTTGGTTATGCTTGAGGATGGGGATCGCACTGAGGCTTTGAAGGCTTTAGGCAAGAAGGTTGTGTGCGTGGATTTAAATCCCTTATCCCGAAGTGCTAGGTGGGCGGATGTCACGATCGTTGATAACATAGTTAGGTGTCTTCCGTTGATGGTTGAATTCGCGGGGGAGGCTGCAGGCTATGAAGGGGATAGGTTAAGGGATTTGGTGGCTGGTTTCAGTAATGAGGATAACTTATCTGATATGGAGAAGTTAATCAGATCCAGGCTTTAGGGTTTATAGAGGTTTAAGGCTTCCTCTTCCTTGAAGTGGAGTTGGGCTGGGACGATGATTACGTGGGGGGGTGATCCTAGGTCCGTGTCTTTTAGTTTCTGGGCTGAGGCGTAAATTATTTTTTGGTCGCAGCCCCCCAGCCTCGCCGCAGATATTACTTGGGTTGCAGGTTCCACCGCGCCTGAACGGTATTTGGATTCCATAAGAAGCAGTTGTTTTAAGCCTTCTTTTTGGGTCATATAGTGTCCTGATTCAGCCTTCACGTCAAGGAGTACGAGCGTGTGCATACCGTGTTTTTTGTTTTCCGCGATGACGCGGTAGGGTGTTGTGGGATTGTATCCTTGTTCAGGGGAGGCGAGTGTAGTGGTTTTTCCGAATTTATATATCTGTAGGCCGGTTTGGGCTACTGCGGAGTAGATTGAGCTTGCGTGTATTATTTCTGTCTCCACACCCTGTTTTTTTGCTTCAAGCAACAGTTCTATGTGGGTTGTCGCAGTCAGGGGGTCTCCTGGCACTAGGATTAGGGTGTTTTTTGCAGCCCCCTCCGCCACCAGGGTTTGGAGTTTCTCCTCAAGATCGCTTCTTTTCACTTGGGTTACTGTCTTCCCTAACTCGTTGGATAACTCATCTAGGGTGGAGTGATAAAGGTTGGTGTAGAATTCAGCGTATATTTTTTCACAGGATTGTGCTGCTTCAAGGACTTTAAGCGGCATATCCTTTATGTCGTGTAACCCCATTCCAGCGAGAATAATCATGTTTTTTTATTTAATCTGAGAAAGTATTTATAGTTTTCTATGGGAAGAAGGCTTTTTTATGTTGACGTGATTCGGGGGTTCGCCTTGGTTTACATGGTTTTGTGCCATCTATTTACTTATTTCTCGCTGCAAAGCGTTTACTTTTCAAAACCTTATTTCATACCTGAACTAAATATCCCCACCCTCTTGCCTCCTCCATACATCTTCTTTGTGGTGGCGGGTATGAGTGTATATCTTTTGGTGCAAAAAAGAGTTGGAGGGGGGGTTCAATGTTGGGGTTTGTTTTTTCAGGTTCTGCGAAGATACGGGGTTTATGTCTTGGTGAGTCTTCCTTTCACGTGGTTTATGTTCGGTTTCAACACGTATTATGTTTGGGGTGAGGCTATTGCGGGTATTGGTTTGGCTGCGGTGTTTGTGGGCGGTCTCCTAAGCCTCAGGGATTGGGATGGTAGGCTGCTTTTGGTTTTTGGTGTTGTTTTTTTCGGGTTTAAGGGTGTTTTTTACCATTTCCTGGGAAGTCTTGCACCATATGAAGTGGTTTCAACTGATTTGAGGGTTTTTATCCTGGGTTTATTAGTGAATATGGGTTTTAGGGGTTGGTTTTCCCTTGCAACAAGTGTGCCCATGCTTTTGGCGGGGGTCGCCTACGTCAAATGGTTTATTCAAGGGGATGAGGGGAGGGTGTTGTTTTTCTCGGTTTTCTGTCTTTTTATTGCTTTGGGCTTGCATCTTGCGGGGTTTGAGATTAATTACTACGACCGTAGTCCGTCGACGGTTTTCTTCATCTACGCAGAATCAGGTTTGTTGTGTTTCTTTTTGCATGGTCTCTCGCAGAAACCTTTTTTCAAAGAAAAACTTGAGGGTTTGAAGGTGTTTGGTTTCTACTCTCTCTTCATCTATCTGGGGCATTTTTTGTTTATAGTGAAGCCCCTTGAGGTTTCAGGATACATCAATTCGTTTAGTCCGTTTTATGGGTGGGTGTTTTCGGTGTCCTCGGTTTTCTTGATTTACTTGCTCGCGGAATACCGCTTCAGAGGCCGAATTGATTCAGGGAGGTTTCTATATTTCCAAGTTGCCTGTGTTTTGATTGTGTTTTTTGTCTACGCCTCAGGATGCCTCCTAAATAGTGCTACCGGGGGTTTTAAGAAGATTGTTGTTGCGGTTGCTCATCCAGACGATGAGAGCATGCGTGCAGGGGACATATTAGTTAACTCTAGAATCAGGGGGGATGAGGTTAGATTGATTTTGTTTACAGACGGGTGCCCTGATGAAAAGATGCCTTTTAAGGGTTGTGAGGTGCAAAGAAGAGAAGAGATGCAAAAGGCTCTTAATGCCATAGATTTAGGGGGGGATGATCTTCGTTTCCTGGGTTATGATGATCAGGGGTTTGTCTTTGATTTAGGGCCTGAGGGGGTTAAGGAGGCTGTGGAGAATATGAGCGGGTATTTAGACGAATATAGGCCGGATGAAGTGTTCGTCCACGCCTATGAACACGGGCACGTGGATCATGATTCAGTTAACTACATCATGAAGAAGGCGTTTGACTCATCCCAGATAAAAGACGAGTCAGTGATTTACGAGTTTGTGGGTTATAACCCGTTTTATTACGGGAAACCTATTCCCAAGCAAAGGGATGTACTGGATAATCGATTATACCCTTTGAATGACGTGAAACTGCCTGGGGGGGTGGGCCCCCGGTTGAAGAGGAGGATGATCGCCTCCTACGTCTCCCAGGACCAGTTGGGGGTTTGTAATCTAAGCCTGGATTGGCCTCATCCGAGGGAATGCTGTGAGAAGGCTCTTTTGAGGTTCTTTTATCATGGTTCAGACAAAATAAGGGTGCTACCTGAATATAATTACTCAAGAAGCCCTTGTGTGAATGATTCCTGCAGATTCGAGGATGTCGGTTTAGAGCAATGGAGGGGGTTCTATGAAATCACGCAAGCGACTGATCAGTTATTGAAATAAAAAAAAAAGAAAAAAGATTCCCCCGTAAATCGGGGGTTTTTTTGTTTGGCTTAGTGGATGTTGGCGTATAGCCAGTCGATTAAGGCGTTTCCGCCGTCGACTGTGTCTGCAGCTGTAAGTCCTGCTATAACCAGTTTCTTGCCGACTTTCTTTACGACAAACTGCTGGCTGGCAGCCTCGACTTCAGCCTTAGTCACTAATCCTTCTGCCATACCGTTGACTGCACCGCCGCCTACGATGATGAGGTTTTTGGTCTCATCCGCTTGGACTTCGGGGACGACGAGGTTTCCGACGATCTCGTTGACTGAGGTCTGGGTGACCTGGTCGGATGACGCTGATACGCCGAACTCTTTCACGAGGTAACTGCAGCATCCCACAGTCTTCTCTGTGCCTTCGTCTTCCTTGCTTATGGTGCTGTCTATGGTGGTCGTCGACTCGTCTGTTCCAACGAATATTGTTGGGTAGACTATGTCACGTGGCTGGCAAACCTCCACTTCCTCTACTTGGTCGTTGGATCCCCAGGTTATGGTCGCCTTGGTTCCGCCTTGCGGTAACCAGATTACGCTGTCTTTGTCGTCGTCGATACGGTATCCGTAGCTGCTTGACTGGGTGACGTTTCCGTCTGATCCTATCGTGTTGGTTGTCTGTAGCCAGGTGCTCATGGTCGTCGACGTGGCAGACGAGTTCCAGTTCCTGTCATAGAGGTCTACGACTATGTTCTCGCTTTCCTGGTTGGTGAAGACTATCAGGTAGTCGTCCCAGTCGCCGTCGCCGTTGTAGTCTCTACCTTGTGTTGAGGCAGAGGGTGTTCCGGTTCTGCGTCCTTTCCAGGAGTCGTTTACTTCTCCGTATACCTTCATAGAGAGTGTGGAGTCGTCGTCGTCAAACTTACTGAAGGAGGTTGTGTACATCGCAGGCAATAGACCGATTGTCTTGTTGTTTTCGGTTGCCGCGGTTCCACTTCCCATCAAGTAGAGTTCTCCATCCACGTACCAGACGTATACGCCGCTTGTTATGGTCTGACCTGTGAAGACGAGAGTCGAGTTGTCGTCGCCGTCTACTCCATCAGATACCTGTACGTAGGCGTTGTTTTCAGCTACCTCCACGAAGGGGTAGGTGTAGAACCTTTTGACTGCGCTTGATACTACTGCAGACAGTGTTTTTTCTACTGTGCCGCCGTCAAGCTTGTCTGTGAAGGTCACCTTCATCTGGTTGTCGTTTACTCCGTAGTTTGTTCCGCTTCCGGAGTCCTTGAACTCGTATACTTTGCCGCCTGCGATGAATAGGTCTCCCTCGTTGAAGGGTCCTTGGTCCATGTAGACGTTCTCGTATCTTTGTCCGTCGTCTCCTGAGAAGCTTAACATTACACGGTAGTCGCCGTCTGTGGTAAGCTTAATGTTGCCGTTTCCTGCTCCGATACAGTCACTTTCTGCGTAGCTGGATGTTCTGAATCCGTTCCAGATCAGCTTGAAGGTGCTTGGCCACTCAAGAGACTCACCGAGTCCTACGTAGTCTGTTCCGCCACGCTTGGTTATGGTTATGTTCTCAAGTATCTGACCATAGGCGCCATCATATTCGCTTATGTCTGTGTCTGCTGCAGATAGTGTGCCTTTCCCTGTGGAGGGGTTAAGGCCGTCGGTTATCTCCACACGCCATCCGGACTTGGTTTCGCCGCCAAGCTGGATTTCCTGGTTGTCGTCTAAAACCACGTTGGTGGTGGTGTCGTATACCAGGATGCTTGCGGTCGCGACTGCGTCGGCTTCCTCGGCGTAAACTCCGGCAATCTCGATGTCGTCCACGATTCCGTTGGCCATCTTGCTGATCTGAGTCTGCACGACGGTTCCATCGGGTTTCTCAACATCAAGTAGTATACCTGCTACCTGGTACTCGGCTGAGTAGATCAGGTGGTCGATTTTGAAC
>WJJK01000367.1 GCA_014729705.1 Candidatus Altarchaeales archaeon
CCATAGGCTAGTGCCGCTGCGGTGGGTTCGTTTATGATCCTCAATACTTCAAGTCCTGCTATTTTTCCTGCGTCTTTGGTGGCTTGTCTTTGGCTGTCGTTGAAGTAGGCGGGGACTGTGATGACTGCTTGTTTTACCTGTTCACCTAGGTAGCTTTCCGCGTCTGCCTTAAGTTTTCCAAGTACCATGGCAGATATTTCCGGGGGAGCATGTTCCTTGTCGGCTGCTTTTATCCTGATGTCGCCGTTTGCGGCTTCGGTTATCTCGAATGGGAGGCTTTTTTTGATTTCCTCCATCTCCTGGGCCTTGTGTTTGCGGCCTATGAATCTTTTAACGCTGAATACCGTGTTCTCGGGGTTGGTGATAGCCTGTCTCTTGGCGGGTTGTCCCACCAGTCTCTGCCCGTCTTTAGTGAACCCCACGATCGAGGGGGTTGTGTTGTTTCCTTCTGCATTGTTTATTACTTTGGGTTTCCCCGCTTCCATTGCGGCCATGCAAGAGTTTGTAGTTCCTAAATCTATTCCTATTACTTTCGCCATAATCAATCACCTAATCCATTGGTTTTAATACTTTTACTTTAACGGGTCTTACGACCCTTGAACCTATTTTATATCCTTTTTGGAGGACCTGCGCCACCTGCTCCTTTTCCACGTCACCCTGCTCTGAAAAAAAAGCCTCATGCAGGTTGGGGTCGAAACACTTGTTTTCGGCTTCTATTTCCTCTACCCCGTGTTTGGCTAAGATGTTTTCCAGGGTTTTCAATGTCAGCTTAACCCCTTCACAAAGGGAGGGGGGGTTTCCCGTGTTTTCCAGGGCCTGCTCGAGGTTGTCTTTGACTGGCAGCATCTCGCATATGATTTTTTGGTTGGCGTATTTTTTTTGTTCCTGCGCCTGCTGCTCCATCCTTTTGCGGTAGTTTTCAAAGTCTGCCTGTATTTTTTTGACAAGCTCAAGGTATTGGGTTTTCTCCTTCTGCTCTGAGCTGAGTTGCTCTTTCAATTGTGTTAACTCCTCTTCCACTGATTTTTCTTCCTTTTTTTTAGTCAAAAAACCACCCCACAAGAATCTGCGACTAACAATGGGTTTGAAGGTATATATTTTTTGAGTTTTAAAGAAAGTATAAAGAGATTAAAAAATAAAAAGAAAAAAAGATCCCGCAGTTAACCTAAAAACACGTAAACCGAGTTTCTCTTTTTCTCAAGCTTTACCTTGTTTTCGCGTAAAAGCCAGCCTATCGCGTAATCGAAGTTCTTATCCTTTATTTTCTTCTTAAGCGCGGCAACCGTTGGGGGCTTCTTCAGTTTCTCAACCGCCCTATAGATTTTGCCTGCGCATAAACCGGTTTCAGTCCAATAATCCATTTTTGCCTAAAAACACCTCTTTAGGTTATACCAAGATACTGAAGAATAAAACCTTATAAATCACGTGGCTGGCTGGGTTCGTCTTTCTCCTCGACGCCCACCACCTCGTTTATCTCACCCTTCCCAACACCACCCAACTTCTTACGGATATTGGTCAGCGGGAAGTCAATTTTTCGGAACAACCTGCGTACGTGGGTGTTGATTTTCGCGAAAAAAGTTTTATCCTCAACCGCCATCGCATCAAGCATCCTATCTGCTACATGGCCGTCGAATGTGCCCTGCCTCTTCTCAGGCTCAACATACCTTGGGAAAACCTTATCGTGTATGAACTGCACCTGCGGCAGCATCCAGACGGCCTTCAAGCTCCCGAATAAATTATCCCTGAAATCAAACACCCTCTGCATGAACTTCACAACCGAAGGCGAAAAATAAAGGTCCTTGAAGTTCTCGGTGATTCTCCTACCATACTTGGTCTTCAGAAACTCCGAAACCAACGCCCGCAAAAGATCCCCAGTGTTCTTCGCCGACGATATTAATATCTTCCCTGACCCACTTTCAATGAATGCTTCAAGACGTTGTTTGACTGCCCCATTTAATCCGCGAAGCCAGAGGAAGCGGACAACCACTCCCACAGAAATTATTATTAATAGTATCTCCCACCACCGCCACACCTTAAGGTAGTTTCGAAGTATCCGGTAAGGTATCCTAATCGAGGACAAGTAGCCTAGCATATCTGCTTTGATGTATCCCCATAATTGCTCGTGGTGATCCATCTGACACCGTGTAACCAGGTCCGCGGAAACGCAACGAAAGCTCACATCCCCTATCATGCATGCCGCGTAAAGCTGTCGATTCACCATATTAGGGCCGCCCGTCAACTCCCGGTAGCCTTCAAGATACATCCCCGCCTCCCCGGCAACACCCTTAACCCGCACCTCATATAAGTCTTCCACAGTCAACCGGTCAAGGGGTTTCTCCAACACAAAGGAGGCTATCTGTTTCTTCAGATATCGTCTTTGATTGTGCATGTTGTCTGAGGCTGCCGCCGTGAAGTTAACGTACCCGGTTATGGGGCATACGCCTACGCAGCGGCCTGAATCCGGGACGTAAAGTATTGAGGCCGAGTGAACACTCGCATTAGTCTTAGGATCGAAGACCGCATCCAATCCATAGTGCCTGGGCAGAGTATCTGAGTCAACATAGAAACGGAATTTTATTTGCTCAGCCTCGTGTATCACCACGTGCCTGCCTGTGGGGTCGAATAAGTCGGTGTTGGTTGTGATATTGTAGAAGCCCAGGGATTGTTTCGCAGGGAAGCCGGAGGGAAAATAAGCTAAACCCTCCAGCGCTAAAAAAAGTATTATGAATAAATAAAACCCTTCTTTTTTCATCCCCACATAATGGATGGTAACGGGATTTAAAATACCCTATATGCGCTTGTAATCGTCTTCGAGGCGGATTACGTCGTCCATGTGGCTTGTGCTAACCTCAATTATACGCAAATCAGATAACGCCTCAACCCTGTGTACGATTTGGGGGTTGAATGTAATCGACTCCCCTTCCCCGACCTCGTGTTGTTCATCCCCTAAAGTCAAAAGCATCCTGCCGGATAACACATACATTGTCTCCTTCTTCTCCTCATGATACTGTAGGCTGAGTTTATGGCCTTCTTTGACCTCAATTATTTTCCCTATGTATTCGGGTTCATGGGCGAATCGGATCTCCCTGCCCCAGGGTTTCTCGACCACGTCGAATTCGTTGAAACTCATAGCCAGTAAACAAATGGGTTAAGGCGATATATTAATCCTGAGAAGGAAAGACTAAGTGAACATGAAAAAAGCCCTAATCTTATTGTTCTGCCTTCTTTTGGCAGGATGTGTGAGGCAGCAAACTCAACCGTCTTCGAACCAAACCACGACCACGTTAACCCAAACAACCAGGCAACCTGCTTCCACCACCTCCTCAACCCTTCAAGCCTCAACCTCATCCTCCACCTCCACTACATTATGGGTGAATCCTTGCCTGAATATTTCCTATGAAAAAGACCGCGACGCTTGTGTGCACACCCAGGCGTTAAGCCTGAAGAATGCCGGCGTCTGCGGATACATAGGAAACGAGTATCTGAGGATCAGATGCCGGGCGGAGGTTGCAGTCGAGCCTGCCGGCTGCCTTAATATCCACCAAAAAACCCAGCGGGACTGGTGTTTCCGGACCATAGCGTTTAAGAAAAACGAAATAAAATACTGCGAGGAAATCAAAACCCCCTCGATTAAAGACGAGTGTCTTCTTACCTTCCTAAAATACAAGGAACCCGACCCCCTCAAATGCTTTGAAATACAACATCCAGGGCAAAAAGACGAATGCATACTAAACCACATGCAGAGGGGATACATCAAAGAAGACTTATGCCATCTGCTCACAACCCCGCAGGCCCGGGAAACCTGCGAAAACTAAGGAAAGATTTTTTTGAATTCACCTTCTTGCGGGCTCCAAGCCAACACCAGCCTAGGGTTTCCCCTTAAATCGAATTTCATGGCTGAAACACCTTCCCCGGAGACATTAAGCAGTGTTACGTTGAAGCTTGGTTGAACATGGGTTCCCCCTTCAACCAATTCCCGGCTCCTGAATCCCGCGGGGTTAACGCCGAATAAGGGGGTTTCCCCTGAAACAAAAAAAGCGGTGTTATCTCCTTCTAAGGTGAACCCCCCATTTGAGGGTGGCTGCATAGTCAAAATCACGGGGGTTATCCCTTGACCGTATCTTGCCTTCACGATATCTTTCAGGAAAACCGATTCAACGTAAACGAAGGGGTAGTTTAAGAGGTAGACATAGCCTTTCTCAAAACCTATAAAGACTAGTTTCTCGTCTAAGGCTTTAATCCTTTTCTCATACTCCCGGGGTTGGGAGAAGACTATGTATTCCGCCAGGGAAAAAACCCCGTAATAGATAATCAAAAAAACAATCACCCCCGCCTTTATCCGCCTAAGATTGATCTTCGACTGAAACCAATCCAGTGAAAGAATCAGCAACCCGATGTAGGCGACTGAAGGCAGGGTCAGGAAACGCTCGGATAGATAGGTTATTGAGGCGGGGATCCAAGTCAATAACATGAAGCCTGAAAAAAACCGCGTGTTTTTCTTATGAAATATCAAGGCGACAGAGGATAGGAAAACCAACACTGAAGCCAGATGAAAAAGATATTCTCCCCCCAAAAGAGATAGGAACCTTAAGTCCTCCACATAGAATGGGGGGGTATGCAGCCCAAGCAGTAGGTTGAATGCATACATAAGTATCATAACAATGATATGGATTCCGAATCCAGGCATATTGGGCGTGAAAAAATAGGGGTAGATAAGTTGGTTTGTGAAGGCCTCGCCAACAAAAAAGATGCGGATCAGATAATATAAGGCCGAAACTAGGAGGTAGGGGAGGAGGGAATTGATTTTTTGTCTTAGGGTTTTACACTCGAAAATCAGCATCCACAACAAAATTATGGCAGGAAGCACTATACAGTATTCTTTGCTCGCCAACGCCAATAGATAAAAACCAAGGGATAATGGGAGCATGTGTTTGTTTTCCCCGCGTCTTATGAAGGCTAGAAGGGAGGCTAATAAGAAAATTGAGGCGAGGGTGTCGGTTCTGCCTGCGAGGTACCAGAGGTTTTCCCCGTGCACGGGGTGTATTGCATAAATAATCGCCGCGTAATATGCGTTTTCCCTGGAAAAAATTTTTTGGAAAAATAAGTACACAAAAATAGTTAACACAATATATAGGATCAGGTTGGTTAACGCGTACCCCAGGGGATTTAAACCCCAGAGCAAGTAATCCAGCAGATAGGTTAGATTCACTGAAGCCCTGAAGAAAACCACCTCATATTCAGGGTACCACCAAAGATGTCTCCAACTGTTTTTAATGGTTAGAATCTCGGTTAAGCCTTTTTCCTGCGCTAAAAAACCCTGGATTTTATGGATATACCTATAGTCGTCCGGGTCGAACCGGGGGTTAAATAAAATAGGGGAGGTTACTAGGAGTATTAAAGAGATAAGAGATAAAATATGGGTGGTTTCCTTGCGCATTATGGGGAAATATTTAGCGCAGGTTTATGTAAATCGCGTTTAGAGTTTTGTGTCGTTTATTAGGGTGGGTGTTCCGCCTGCGTTGGCGAGCATCATTATTCGGTCTAAGTCTATGACTTCAGGGTCATAGATCACATAGCAGAGTCCTTGTTTGTATCCCAGGCTCTGTGACTTAACCCCCTGCTGCTGCATAAACATTTTGTTTACCGCGGGCACGCAGCTTGGGCACATCCAGGCTAAGTCGAATTTAGCCATCCTAAGGCTTTGGTTTCTGAATCGGTCAAGATAGGGGTTGTGTTTTAGGGTTGTGGTGGTGGTTGACTTTAATCCGTATGTCCTCTCAGCAGCCTCAAGTCCTTCAATGTATGTGGCATCGGTGTATGCGGCATCCAAAAATACTGTGAGGTTCTCACACTCCGATAAATCATATGTTAACTGGTTCCTGCCGCAGCGGGCTGCCAGTCGATAGGTGTTGGATAGGTTTTCATGGGCGCCTATGTTGCTTCCGCCTTTAAGAAGCATCCAATCAAAAAGTATTTTCCGCCCCCCACCACAGTGGTAGTATATTTTGGGGTTGGGTTTTGAACCCCACGTACCCATTATCTGCTTTGATTCAGCTTCAGCGATCACAGTATTCATCTTGCCGCGGGGGGTGTTCATGCAATCCCCAACGTGTGTGACTTGAAGCTCGATGAATCGGGGAGGGTTTTCTTTTTCCTGACCGCAAACGACAAGTGAAGTGGAGGTGGAAGTAGAACTCGTGGTCGTCGGAGGGGTATTAAACGCAGGGGTGGTTGAGGTTGGTGTTGTTGTCGTCGACGTATGATTAGACCCGGTTTCTGGGGTTTTCGGAGTTAAACACCCTAGGATGATAAATACTGATAAAATTAATAAAGCGTTTGGTAGGGTTTTCACGGTAGAGATTAACGCTCAACAGACTATAAACCGGTGGTTTCCCTTGTGAAAGCTGATACCCGCCTCGCCTTAAATACGGGTTTTTCTAATAGATTTCCGCTTGATGAACCAAAAGATATACGTCGGTGGATTGATCAGTGTTTTATTGGTCTTAGCGGTCATAGCCCTAGTTTTTAGTTTTGCCTTCAAACAACAAGAAAACAATCATCCCGTGGTTGGAGGGGATTGTGGTACGG
>WJJK01000368.1 GCA_014729705.1 Candidatus Altarchaeales archaeon
AGATTGAGCTGAAGCTCGAGTGAGGAAGCAATGAGCAAGGTGGCGGATCTTCTGAAAAGGGTTTCGATTTTTGATGGGGAATTAGCAAAGGAGCTTGAATCAGAGATTCGTCGCCTTGGTAAATTGCCACCAAAACCGTCCATTGAGGAGCTTGATTTTCTCCTTAGTCGGGGATTAATTTCCAAGCGAGAGGTCCTAAGAAGGACGCACCCGGAGAAGTCTGAAGAGGATATTGGAGAACTCCTTCAAGAAGCTCAGCGGGAACCGTATTCGGTTCCCCATACCCTCGGTCAACCCTACATAACATGGACCAGTACCGGTACTGGGGACGCCCCCTCGAATCCAGGGGGGACGGTGGATAACCCTTATCCTTTCCGAGGCGGGGGTTATTATATTGTGTCTTCTGATGGTGCGAAAGGGGTTTTTGGAAATGAAACTTCAAGTGATATAATTATTTACTCAGAGTGGGATAAGATTGGGGTATAGGAAGACAGCGGTTGAGATTCTCGAAGTTCTCAGGACCTGAACAGTCAAACCAACTGGGATACAAAGGTTTCAAAGACCGCTCTTATGAAGCAGATGCAATGGAGTGGCCTTTCTCCTGGGCATGCCAACTCGTAGCTGTAAAGGCCAATAGCAGCTTTAGTGGACGAAAGTAGCTTTATCAGTTTGATCTCCTCATATTGAGGTTTCTTTTCTTGGAAACGGTGTGGGTAGGTTAGACGCTTTCCTCTGCAGGGTTGGTCCGGGTTCGATCCCCGGCATGCTTCTTTTCCTATATCCTGAGCAATCCGGCAATGGGAGATATTCTGGAGGATATGATGGAGCTGATGTCCGAGGCCGAGAACAACGGCGAAGATCCTAAAAAGATGCTGGAGGGATTCCTCAAATATCTGGAGCGTTGAGCCCTTCCTGCTCTTCTTTTGTTAGCTCAATCCAGAGATCCTCTAACTCCTCTCGAATTTTATCAGCTGCTGCGCCTTCTCCCCTCCCAAGCGTCTGGAGGGACAGAAGGCGTTTTTGTTTTTTCAGATATTGTTCCCGCTTTGACATGACTTGACCTTCCCTAGAAGTTTCAGGGACTTATAATTATACTTCCGTGGCGTTTGAAAGAAAGACCCATAATTACACTATATTCATTTTAAGTGGGTTGGTGTAATGGAGAAGTGGTATGCCCGTCAAGGATATGAGGAACTTGTCCAAAAGGATTCGGGACCTTCGATCAAGGATAGAGAGGCTCGGTCTCTCTGGTGCTTTGAGAACATACCTGAAAGCTGAGAAAAGCTTTCACGAGTATGTAGAGTCCGTTCTGGATGCGGATGAGGCTGGAGACTCGGAAGAGGTAGAAAGGCTTTCACGGTCGGCTCCGAGAGTTTTTAGGACACTTGACAGTGCTACCTACATCCTTGAGCCTCAATTGAAGAAGCAGTTGCGAAGGCTTCGATACAACCAGAACTCAAAAGAATTGCTCGAGGATGTCTTTGACCGGCATGAGGTTTAAAATGAATCTTGCTGATAAAATTGCTCGAAGGTATATGAAAGAGGCGGCCATCCTTCCCTACTCTCCTTCTGAGATGCCGATGAGGGATCGCCCCAAGGTCCTCGAGAAAGAGAAGAAGATGGCCCTTCGGGATCTCAACCGAGCATCAGCTCTTGCTTATGTCAATGGGGACTGGGTTTCCCTGAAGGACCTTGAGAGCGCCAAAACCAAACTCCGTGCAGGGGTTATTGCGGATCCGGGTTCCTGGAAGGTCCTGTCAGATGCAGATAGAAACCTGATCAACTCGGTTGTCCAGAAGTACCGGGGAGATTGGAAATTGGTCGGTGCTAATCGCTATGTCCCGGATGATCTGAGATTCGGGCAAGGTCGAATCTACACGAAGGACCGTGATTACTTGTTCCGTCTTGTTCAGATCAAAAAGCAAAAGCAGAAAGATCTGGCTCGGTACAAGGGATGACTCATATGACCAAGGATCAGAAAATACGATTCATCCGGTTAGCTCGGAGAAAGACCCAGGTTCTTTCGATCCTGAAAAAAGCCAGGTATAGTCAGC
>WJJK01000369.1 GCA_014729705.1 Candidatus Altarchaeales archaeon
ATCGAGAAACTCAAAAAAACAGGCGTAATATTCATTGGCCCAAGAATCGAGGAAGGCAAAGCCAAGGTAGCAGAACCAGGGGAAGTCATAGAAAAAATAATGAAGTTAAAACAAGATGAATGAAAAAGAAGGGGTGGATAAGAAGACGTGGATCATTATCGCAGCGGCAGCGGGCTTCGGATTCCTTGCGATATTGCTTCTGAGCATAATAATTATTGTTTTGTGGCAGCTTGGCGTGTTCACAACCTAGTTGAGGGAAAGAAATGAGGATAAACCAAAAGCAGGGGGAGGATGTGCTCAAGTATGCGCGGGGCATCCTAGAACACAGCTTCGGGAAAGAAAAACCCGCAATCCCCAAAACCCTTGAAGAAGTTTTCACCCGGAAAAAAGGCGTTTTCGTAACACTTAAAACCCCTCCAGAAGGAAGGCTTCGAGGCTGCATCGGATACCCGGAACCGGTTTTACCGTTTGGTTTAGCCCTTGAGCGGGCGGCGGAATCCGCAGCACTAGAGGACCCACGATTCCCGCCAGTAAAGAAAGAGGAGTTAAACGGTTTAAGGATAGAAGTCAGCTGCCTGACTGAACCCCAGTTAATAGAGGTAGAAGACCCAGGCAAGCTGCCTGAAAAAATACGTGTGGGGGAAGACGGGCTAATAATCGAATACGGAGTATACAAGGGATTGCTTCTGCCCCAGGTCGCAGAAGAGCAGGGGTGGGATGCCACGCAATTCCTAAGCCAGACCTGCGTTAAAGCAGGCTTAAAAGCAGATATGTGGCTGAACCCTGAAACCAGGGTATACCGGTTTCAAGCGCAAATATTTTCAGAAGAACAACCCCCAAAAAAAACAGGGAAACCATAGCAATCAACGCACGCCTTGAGCACACTATTTATCCTACGGTGAAGGTCATTTTGTCTCCGTTTTTTATTGAGTGTTTCCTCCTCAGGTTCTGGGGCGCTATGAATTCAAGCTCCCGGCTTTTATGGGTGCGTTCAGGCAGGAGGAGGTAGGCTTTCTGGGTTGACCCTTTAAGGATGAGGCTTGATTCAACTATGTCGGCCGCCCCAAAGCTACGCTCCCCTGAAACAAAACCTTTGATGTGGTTTTTCTTAGACACCGGGATGGGGGGCAAATCCTCAACCAATAGGTTAAGGGTTCCAGGATACGGCGTCCAACCGGTAACCTCCTTTATGTAGGGTGCGTAGGTTTTCACGTAATACGCACCCTCACCTAAACCACTGGTTACTATGCCGAAGTATTTATGTGTTGCAGGGGATTCGAAGAAGTCGTTTAACTGGTTATGCAAGGACTTGATATGCCTGCGCCCCCCCTCCCTTAAACTTATCTGCTGGCCTCTACCGCTTAATTTACGGGAAATAAGGCCTTCACGCTCAAGACGTATTAGGTGGCGGCTGGCAGTCTGCTGACTCACGCCAAGCGCATCCGCATACTCACTGGAGGTTAGTATGAGTGTTTCATCAGGCCCTCCAAGAAGACGCGTAAGATGCAAAAGTGCAAGCCGAGAAGAGTCCAACCTCAGACCTCGATTTCAAGCTCACGCGCGATCTCTTCATAACGGTTTCTAATAGTGACCTCAGTAACACCGGCAAGACGCCCTGCAATGCCCTTCTGGGTTTGCTTGTCGTTTGTGAGTTTACCTGCAAGATAGATGGCTGCGGCGGCCACACCCGTCGGCCCCCTGCCTGAGGTCACACCCTTCTCCCGAGCTTTCTTCAGAATCTCGATGGCTTTAGCCTCCGTCTCACCGGATAACCTAAGCTCGGATGCGAATCGGGGGACGTAATCCATCGGGGTTGCAACAGGCATCCTTATACCCAGTTTACGGCAGGCAAAGCGGTAGCTTCGCCCGATGTCCTTCTTCTTAACGCCAGAGGCCTCCTCAAGCTCCTCCAAAGTCTTAGGGACATGGTGTTTACGGGAGATCAGATATATTATGGCTGCGACAACTGATTCAATGCTCCTACCCCTCACAAGGCCTTTGTTTACTGCCTTACGATACCACATAGCACACTCCTCCTTAATGTTGTTGGGTATGTTTAGGAAAGCGCACATCCTATCAAGCTCCGGGAGAGCGATAGACAGGTTCCTTTGTACTGAATCGCTCATACGGCTTCTCCTCTGCCACTTCCTAAGCCGGTAAAGCTGGGCTTTACGCTCAGGCTGAATCGCGCCACCCCGGATGTCCCGGTCATAGCGGTCTATCTCTGTCGTCAAACCCTTGTTTAGTTTAGCGAACTTAACAGGGCCCCCGGTTCTGGCGCGCTTGCTCTTCTGCTCCTCGTCAAAGGCCCTCCATTCAGGTCCGAAATCGAACATATTCTCCTCGAGAACGGATCCACAGTTTTTACAAATAATTTCCCCGTGTTTATGGTCTGTAATAAAATTACTTGCCCCACAGTCAGGGCAGGCTTCAGCCTTAGCTTTGTTTTCCTCCTCCATCATAAATCTCCCCAAAAATACTTAAAACAAGAATTCGCGTTTAAGCGAAAGCTTTAAATAATACCCGATATATAAAGTCTTTTGCCTTTAAAAAGGTTTCGGTGAGTTAGCGTTGGCTTCAAATATTTGTTCTTGATTTTAATTCATATATAGCAAATATATATTTGTGGGTTCTATGGCGTGTGGAAAACCTGGGAAACTGTTTATTGCCCTAACCTTAATCTCGGTTTTAAGCCTCCTAGCGTTAGCCCAAAACCCGCATGAAGGCCAAGGCTCGGGATGGGAAGCCCAGGAGGGGGAGGATCAAGCTAAAGGCAAAGACGACGCCGTCGGACAATCATACTGGAACCTATGCGCGGAGTTAGGGGAAACCTCATGGTACGTGAAATACAACCCCTACGTCCAGGTTGTTTGCGCAGTCTATAACCTGATTATGGGGATCTTCAAGCTCGTGGTAAGCGCAATCATGAAGCTTGTTGAATGGGTTACAGCCGAAATAATCGCCCTGGTTTTCGAATTAATCAAGGCAGGGTGGAGCTATGAAATAGACGTCGACGACTACGCGGAGTTACATGAACAGATTCTTTTGGTGTTAATACCCTTATACTACATCCAGATCGTTGTGGTGGGGATGTACTACATCTTCGCCTCCATGGCGCCTGGATCACGGGCTAAAGCCAAAGACATGCTCCAGAAACTTGTTTTAAGCATGGTGCTGGTCAGCGTCTCAAGCGGGATATACACCTGGCTTGTGGATTTCTCGATCTACTTAAGCACTGAAGTCTGGGACGCCGTCGAGAACGCGGGGATCCTATCCCAAGACCCGTTTGTTTTATTCGGAAAAGCCCTTGGAACAGGCTTCACCTTAGCAGGCATCGCCCTCGGCATCGCAACAGGCAACCCACTCATAGCCATAGCGGCGTTAGGGGCGGTTTACTCCCTATTAATCGTACTCATCCTGCCTGTGCTGATGGTGCTTGCCATCAGAATAGTCATGTTAATACTGTTTTACATCCTATTCCCCCTCACCATATTCCTCTACTTCATCCCGCCCACCAAAAAACTGGGTTCAAAATTATTTGGCATGACCGTCACATGGATTTTTCTGCCAGTCATCATGGCCATAGCGTTCGCCGCAACAGCCGCCTGCCTGGATCAAGTGATCGGCACGGCAGAGATACAGAATTGGTCTGATATGGTCCCCACCTTTGATGCGGCGAAATTGAACGCGGGAATCCCTGTGGTGGAGTGGAAGATCCAGACCACCAACCCCTTTTACACACTGCTTATGCCGGTTACCGCAGCATTCATAGTGGTAGCGGGGTTTCTGATCGCAGCCTTCACCCCGCTTATGTTCACAGGCACCCTAGCCTACGCGGGCGCCGCCCTAGCGGGGGCGGGTATGACTGCGATAGGCGCAAGCAGTTCCATGAAATCCGAGCACCAAAAAAGATTATACAGATACAAGGGGGCTGCAGCGGTATTCGCAGGCGGATTAGCTATGGGGGCAGGCAGCCGATCCATGGTACACGCCGCAACCCAGGCGGCTTGGATGAAGCCTCAGGGCCTTGAAGGCGGGATACTCGGGGGAAGCCAGGTGGCAGATGACGTGAGACTCGCTCACATGGACCGGCTTCAGCAGAAAAAAAGCCAGGCCGGGAAGCCGTGGCGCAAAAGATTCGGCAACACCCTAAGCAACATAGGAAGGGGAAGCGTTTTAGGCGCCTTCGGCAGGATGTTCACAATAGACTCCGCCCAACAAGAGGAAGCCCTGGAACACGCCCCAAGCGTGCGACAGGCAGTCTACGGCAGCCAAGGGTATTCAGGCGCAGGTTCCCAGTCGAAAAGCACTAAAGGCGCGGGAGCCTACGTCGACGAAGACACCTCAGGGAAGGAGGGCATGCCCTTATCCCCCCGAGCCAATAAACCCTTCGGATCCAGGGAAGGCGGCTCATACAACATGTACAGCAAACTCGATTCAGAGGGCCAGCTCACCTCAGTGGAAGGCGGAGGCCAGGAGGGAGCCTACGGAGGCCTAGCCTACATGTTCCTATGGGACCGGGTCGGCCAACTCTATAAAGCCGGACAAATAAACAGCCAAATCCGCAGGATGAAAAAACAGAAAGGCGCAAGCATAGGGGAGATCCAGAGACTAAGATCCCGGCGGAACGGGTTAGTCATCAACGCCGTTAGGCTAGGCCTATTCTACCCCCTAAGGCATGTGGGGAGGGTACTGTACAACGTGACGCCGGAGGTGCTGCCCCCCGCCCTACAACCCATAGGATATACTGTGGGCAAGGGCATGGCGGGCCTGGGGTTGAGGCAGATGGCGCTTAGAACCCAGGATAGAGCCGGCCACTTCAAAGACAAAACCAAATACCACAAAGCCGGTGAAGACCTGGAATACGCAGAAAAAAAAAGAGACCAAGCCA
>WJJK01000034.1 GCA_014729705.1 Candidatus Altarchaeales archaeon
GACACTACCACAACCGCAGGCCTACCATCATCTCTCACCAACCCTGCGACATGCGATATCTTCTCTCCGTCTGCGACTGAGGAGCCGCCGAATTTCATAACAATCATGGCTGTTAACCTAAGTATACGAAAAAGAACAATAAATAAAGGTGAAACCAGCAGTGGCCTATAGTCCGCCTTCTGTCGCACTTTATTAATCCGCCAAGCAGATGATTATGCGTGTGGGCATTCATCTAAGCCCCAGACACACTGGGTTGCACCACAAGGGTTGAGAGGCAATTGCTCGTCTCACACGACCACCAAAAAACATCTCTCAAGCTAAGCCCTCATCGATTAAAAACGTTTTTAGGGGATTCTCGTCTCTTATGCAGCCTACAGGATCACTCTCGCAATCCAGACAACCGCAACTGCGGTGGACGGACCTTCCTCGGAAAACCAAAAGGCTCCGGAAGCCCACCAACCACTACTGGGAAAAAATATAGAGTAGAAGAAGTTTAAAAATAGTGTAGGAAACCATAACCCAAAAACTAAGGCAAACACGTATTTCGCTGCTTTACGCATAACCCTAAAGCCTACTTTTACATAAGGGATTGTGGCGTTTAGTATGAGTGGACTATACACCTCGCCCGAAGGCTTGATGCCTGCATCCCTCACCTATCAAACCCGTCTTTTAGCGGGAGCCAACAGGAGTGTCTCTTTTTCGGGGGGCGTTTCATGCTTAGATGCTTTCAGCATTTACCGTTTAGCGCGTAGCTACCCAGCGATGCCTTGCCAGACAACTGGTACACCAGAGGCGCCGGTCCCTTGTTCCTCTCGTACTAAAGGATCCTTCCCCTCAGACACTCAACACTTCCAGTAGATGCCGCCAAACTGTCTCGCGACGTTCTAAACCCAGCTCACGTATCCCTTTAATGGGCGAACAACCCCACCCTTGGCGGCTTCTGCACCGCCAGGATGGAATGAGCCGACAGCGAAGTAGCAAGCCGCGGGGTCGATGTGTACTCTTGCCCGCGACAACTCAGTTATCCCCGGGGTAGCTTTTCCAACAGCCCGAGCCCCCATTAATGAGGACTTCGGGGTTCGCTAGACTAGACTTTCGTCGCCGGATTCCGTGTTGTTTGGAATGCCGGTCAGGCTGGCTTTTGGTCTTGTCCTCTACGCCGGATTTCTGTCCCGGCTGAGCCAACCATTAGATACCGTCGATATCGTTTCAACGGTGTGGCGCCCCACCCGAACTGCCCACCTGCAGGTGTCTCCAAAAGAAGCCTTTTGGATTAGGGGTGCGGTCGCTGAAGGGTGGTGTCTCATCGATGGCTAACCGCCGGCCGGAACCGACGGCTCAAACGCCTCCCACCTACACTGCGCAACAGCGACTGCAACCCAACTACAAGTTGCAGTAAAGCTCCACGGGGTCTTCGCGTCCCGCTGGAAGTCCCTGGCTTGTACACCAGGAAAGTAGGTTCACCGAGCCTCTGCTTGGGACAGTGGGGAATCTCGTTAAACCTTCGTGCAAGCCGCCAATTAAGCGGTAAGGTATTACGCTACCTTAAGAGGGTCATGGTTACCCCCGCCGTTTACCGGTCCTTCGCTCCGTTGAACCGGAGTTTGAGATGCCGGCACTGGGCAGGTATCAGCCCCCATACACAGCCTTACGACTTTGCGGGGACCTACGTTTTTATTAAACAGTCGGACCCCCCTTGTTACTGAGACCTACCCCTTACGAGGTAGGCACCCCTTAGACCGAAGCCACGGGGCTAAATTGCCGAATTCCCTAAGCAGAGTTCTCCTCGCAACACCTGAGCCTTCTCAGCTAGGGGCACCAGTGTCAGTTCTCGGTACGATCACATGACGTGTAAACCGTCATCCTTTTCACGGGCTCCTGGGATTACCTTAACCCCCTATATAGGAGGCTGTTAACTGATTCAACCGGTTCTCACCATTACGGTACTCCCCGGTTGTATTCAGCTTAAATGCCGCGGCAGCGACACTAAGGCTACCCGGAAGCGTTGGATAGACGGTACTTTGTTGCCAGACAGTCATGTGGCACAGGAATATTAACCTGTTTCCCTTTCGATTACCCGGATTACGGTTCTCTTAGGATCGGCTAACCCTCAACTGAAGAACATTGTTGAGGAACCCTGGCCCTTCAGGTGGTTGGGATTCTCACCCAACTTTGCTGTTACTACTGGCAGGATTCTTATTCCCACAGAATCCACCCCTCCTCACGGAGAAGCTTCTACTTCTGTGAAACACCACTCTACGTGATTAAAAGTCTTTGACTTCTACATTACGGTATCGGCAACCGACTTAGTCCCGTCCATTTTCAGGGCCCCCGCCCTCAACGAGTGAGCTGTTACGCACTCCTTAGAGGATAGCTGCTTCTAAGCTAACCTTCTCGCTGTCTTAGAACAGGGACGCCTTTATTTACACTCAGCCGGTATTTAGGGGCCTTAACCATAATCAGGGCTGTTTCCCTCTCGGACGAGGGGCTTACCCCCCCGCCCCGGTTCCAGCCTTCTCTGACGGCTGCGGGTTCTGAGTTTGACAGGATGGTGAAGAATCTCTTCTCCGGGCCACCCAATCAGTGCTTTACCCCACAGTCGGTCTCCAGCTAGACTGGCCTGCGGGCCATTTCGAGTGGAACCTGCTATTGCCAAGCGCGATTAGCATTTCACCTCTATCCCCAGGTCACCCGAACGAGTTGAGCTCAGCATCGGTAACAGGCCTCCATCCACTTGTCAGCGGACTTCGCCTTGCCCAGGGTTAGATCGCTTTGGCTTCAGGTAGTATGCACGTGATTTATGGCTGACACCACCTCCCTCACCCCACAAGGGGGTTGCGGAGTTTTGGTTTCCCTTCGGCTTACGCCTCACCACATACATACACTCCCTGCCTCATGTTTCAGGACGAACGATGCAACAAAATCGCCGCATCGAACTTTCACCATACTGTTTCAGGTTCTTTTCACATCCTGTTAAGGATCCTTTTCAGCTTTCCCTCACGGTACTAGTGCGCTATCGGTCTCGCCGTCTTTTTAGGGTTGGCTGTTAATGACAGCCAATTGGCGCGCAAAATCCAATGCACGCTACTCGCGAACACCATCCAACCCATCAATGCTTTGGGTACGGGGCTTTCACCCTCTATAGCTCCACGTTCCAGTGGAATTCCCCTAACACTGCTTGGGTTTTTGGACGGGTCGATTCACTCCACATCTCCCAACACTCATCACATCGGGATTCAGTTTGCCCTAACCAGCTTTCGGTCGCCCCTACTTACTGGATCACTTGTTTGTTTTCTTTTCCTGCGGGTACTAAGATGTTTCAATTCCCCGCGTTCCCAACCGCGGTTGCGGTTTATTCAGGCATCCCCGGATCCTAGGCTGCATGCGCCTACCCGGGGCTTTTCACAGCTTGCCATGCCCTTCATCGGGAGTGCGAGCCAAGCCATTCACAATATGGTTTCCTATCCCCTGTAAAAGCAATAAAATGCTTCAGGGTTATATTGCGAGCAGAAAATAAGGTGTCTACTTATTTTTTGGGCGTCTATGGTTTCCTACACTACCTCATATTCGAATACCGCCTACTTTGGCGGTGCTTTCGATCAGTAATCTCCGCCTTCAAGCATGCACCTGAAAGCTTCATGTTTGTTTGTGAAAAAGTGAGCGTATATGTGGAC
>WJJK01000370.1 GCA_014729705.1 Candidatus Altarchaeales archaeon
GGCCAAAGGGTCACCCGCTTATGTTTTATCACATCAGGTGTTGTGAATTCAATGAGGTTGACGCGGCCCTTTCCGTTGAATACCTTTATCTTGATTTTCTTGTTCTCCCCGACTCCCCCCCCGTCCCCGGAGCCAGTGTAATCAAGGTAATTGAAGCGGAGGTTTATGACGTCGCCTTTAGAGAGGTATCCGTCTGAATGCACGGGGCCTTCGGTTAAGTATTCGACGGTGAAATCCGATGTTGTGGCCGCATCCACGCCGCCATAACCTGCAGTCGAATTAAATGATACCGTCTGCGACCCTGTCTCTGAATCAAGGATTATAATTGTTTTGTTTAGGTTCATCGCCTCTGACCCGTGTGACAACCTCAGAAACAATTCAAATTTCTCTAAATCGTTTCCGCTTGAACCGTCAGTGGCGAAGACGCTTATGACTTCGATGCCGGTTACTATTCCCTTCCTAGTCTGTGACCCGGTTCCAACAGACTTCTCCTCCATGTTGTATGAAACCGCAGTCAAAACCAAAGCGGCAACTGCTGCAACAAGGATAACGGCGACAAAAACAACTATGGCGGAGATACCGCTTAACCCCTTATCTCTGACTGTTCTCATTCAACCACCCTAGTCCCCAGATGAATGAATATAAAGTAAACTTAATATAAAAATGTTTTAACCAGATAACAGCCGGTATACTACATAGCCTATGACCGCAAGTATTATCACTTCATCGGCTAATGCAAGCATTATCTTCCCCGCTTCCTTAAGCTGTGATTTAAGGGTCTTGGGTTCTTGGATTTGCTTTCGAACCTCCTCATCCGGCCAATTCATCTCAGACATCTTTGTTTGTTAACTTATTTTTTTATTTCTTATTTTAATTCAAACAGTTTCAAAAAGTAAAGCCATGAGTATGTGGGAAAAGTTTACGGTGCTGTTAATATCCTTATTTATGGGTTGTACCGCGCCCGACGATATGGGTCGAGAGTTTATTGTATCCTGCGGGGAATTAGAACACCCCCATATCAGGGATCTTTGCATTATGCGGCAAGCAATTAAATCCAAGGAACCCTTCACCTGCCAAGACTTAAATAACGCAAGCTTAAGGGAAGTCTGCAGGCGGTTTGTAGCATATGAGAAGAAGGACCCCGAACTATGCCGCAGTATCGAGTCAGAAAACCAAAGGGACCTGTGTCTTTGGAGGCTGGCGGAAAACACATCGGAGGAAGCATTATGCCAGGGGATAGAATCCTGTCAAGTAAAAGACGAATGCTTAATCGAGGTAGCCGAGAAAACAAGAGACCCCAACACTTGTTTCAAGGTGGGTGATCAGGTTAAAAAAGACCTATGCATCCTCATGTTAAGCCGTAAAACGGGAAACAAATCATTGTGCTATGAGATATCGGAAACCCAAACATTAAACCACTGCCACAAAACAATGATTTAAATGCGTGGAGGAAACCCCGCTGCACCGTCTTTGTATTTCTTTGTATTTATTTCTCTGTTGTAAGTATCATTTAGGTGACTTAAAATGGGAGACGGCTACACGCAGCAGATATACAATGAAGTATACAACATGAGGTATAAGTTGGATGAATTGATTAACATGAAGTATCAAGTCGAGAATCTGGGTGAGCGGTTAAATCAATCAAGCGATCTTTTAAGGGAGAACAACGAGTTACTCAAGGAGATACGCGACCACCTTAAAAAGAAGGACTCAAGCGGCCCCACATTTTAGGGTTAACACGTGGTTGTGAGTGAAACTTACAAAGGAATTTAGGGACTACCATAGAGGAATCCTCGGACCCCATTATAGCGGGTTCGAAGAGAATCTATTCAATCCTAAAACACGTGCTTCAATCAGGGTAAACACCCTCAAAATCGGGAAGAAAGATGTTGAAAAAATACTGGGGGAAAACAATATAGAGTACGCTGACATACCCTGGTGTGATTCAGGGTTGTGGACTTCCAACACTAACCTTGACTTAATACACCACCAACTAGGCTACTACTACATCCAGTCCGCAGCCTCCATGATACCCGCTGAAGCCCTAAACCCCGGTGAAGGGGATTTGGTTCTTGATTTATGCGCAGCTCCGGGGGGGAAAACAACCCACATCTCCCAGTTGATGGGAAACAGGGGTTCGGTCGCGGCAAACGAGAGTTCACCCCCGCGCATACGCGCATTAGTATACAACATCCAACGATGCGCAGCATCCAACGTCTACGTCACGAAACAGGATGGATGCAGATATTATTCCGAGAAACCCTTCGACAAGATACTTGTGGACGCCCCCTGCAGCGACGTCGGCACAGCCCCAAGAAACAGGAAGAAGATAATCCAATGGAGGAGGGGGAAATCAATTAAGTTGTCTGTTGTACAGAAAAAACTCATACACCAAGCCTTCCGCCTCCTTAAACCCGGGGGCGTCTTGGTTTATTCAACGTGTACAACACCCCTTGAGGAAAACGAACACGTAATACAGTACCTGCTTGAGAGGGAGGAGACCGCAAAAATAAAAAAGATAAAACTAAAAGGCTTGGACTGCGCGGAGGGTTTGAGCCGAAAGACACGTCACTGCCTCAGACTTCTGCCTCAACACAGCATAGGGGAATCCTATTTCATAGCGAAAATCGAGAAAAAATGATTGAAAAACTAGACAAGAGTAAATCAAAAAAGATATTGGGGGATATAAACACACACTTTCAATCAGACTACGAGCCAACAGGGACATTATTAAGCAAAAAAAAGGGGGATACCCTAAAGATCTTTCTCTACAGCGGCGACTACCTGCCCGAGAGCCTGCTTCATTGGGTGGGAGTGCACATAGCATCCTTTAACGGATACCTTAGATTATTGTCGGTTGAAGGTGCGCAGGCGGTTGCAAAGACGGCCGACAGGAATGTCGTTGAAGTAAGCAAAAAACAGGTTGAGCAGGTTATGGCGGGCAGGGACATAGAGGTGGACGGGATGTATGAAGGCTGCGTCATACTTCGGCGGGGGCCGGACGTAGTCGGCGTCGGCACGGCGGAAAACAAAAAAATAGTCAACGAAATCGCGACATCAAGAAGATTGATCAGATACCCTAAACGTGATTAATATCCTTGTTTTTCTAATTAATCCCCTACAATGAAACCCCGGATCATCATCACAGACAAACTGCATGAGCGGGCGGTTTCCCTTGCCGAGGAATTCGCCGAAGTAGACGAGAAACTAAATCTCACGCCCCAAAAACTAAGCGAAGAAATAGCAGGCTACGACGCCATCATCATCCGGTCGGGCACTAAACTGACAAAAGAAATCATTGAAAAAAGCAGTTTGAAGGCCATAGGCCGGGCGGGGGTCGGCTTAGACAATGTGGACCTTAAGGCTTGCGCGGAAAAGAACATAAAGGTCTTCAACTCGCCGGAATCCTCAACCATATCTGTTGCCGAACACTCTATCGGCCTTATGCTTTCCTTCATAAGAAACACCTGCAAGGGACATGCATCCCTGAAGGAAGGCAGGTGGGATAGGAAAAAATATCTCGGCAACGAAGTATACGGTAAAACTCTGGGGGTCATCGGATTCGGCAGAATCGGCAGGGAAGTCGCTTTAAGGGCTAAATCCTTTGGAATGAATGTGTGTGTATACGATCCTCACATAACAAGCGAAGACGCCCGTGAATTCGGATGCACCCACAGCGGGTTAACGAAACTTCTTAACTCAGCAGATATTGTGACCCTCCACGTGCCCGCAACCGATGAAACTAAGAACCTGATAAACAAAGAAACCCTATCTCAGATGAAAAAAGACGCTTTCCTTGTGAACACGTCCCGTGGGGCGGTCGTCGACGAAGACGCCCTCTATCAGACGCTTAAGGATGGAAACATTAAGGGAGCGGCCTTGGACGTGTTCCAAAACGAGCCTCCGAAAGACAGCCCCCTACTTGGTCTTGAAAACGTAGTTTTAACGCCGCATCTTGCGGCTTCAACACAGGAGGCTCAAATCAACGCAGGCACGGTGGTGGTTGAGAAAATCAGAAACCATCTTATGAACTGATGTGATCTACAAGTGGATGAAGAACAAGCAATAGCTGTTTTCACGGAAAACCAGTTAATCGCAGAACCCCAAGCCCTGGAAGATATTATAAAAAAAAAGTTAGACCCAGAAAAGATAGCCGAAAAAGCCCGCGATGCGGGGGTTTGGTTCATCAACCAGGAGTTTCTCGTTGAATACGCAAAGGTTGAGGAAAAAGAGGTGGTGGTTGAGAGAACCAGGAAATGCGTTAGATCAGACCTGCCCGACCTGCTTGAAATTAATGGTGATTCGGATGTCAGCGGACAGTCAACCTGCCGGGGAGAACTTGAAGACTTCGTATCCTATTTTAACGAAAGATACAAGGAGATAGGTAAAACATTGAAGGAGAGAATAGAATTCCGCGACACAGTGCCTGTTTCCTCGCTTAAATCCCTGCCCGTCAACGGCACAACCAAAATAATTGGGATGGTGTCAGATAAAAGAGAGAGCACGCGATACCGTTTTCTTGAGCTTGAGGATACGCAAGGGGAGATAACAGTGCTTTTAACCCCCAACAACGAGAAAGCATACAATGAATATGACAACGTCCTTTTAGACGACGTGATAGGCGTGCGAGGCCGCATGAACAACGACCTGTTCATAGCAGAGGAATTGACTGCCCCCGACATACCTCTTACACGAACACCCAACTACGCTTCAGAGGAGGTTTATGCCGCATTCCTATCCGACATCCACGTTGGAAGCTACTTATTCCAGGAGAAACAATTCCAGTCCTTGCTGAATTGGCTTTGCGGTTCAGGCAACAATCAAAGCATTTCAAAGAAGTTGAAGTACATCTTCATAGCAGGAGATCTGGTTGACGGGATAGGCATATACCCTACCCAGGAGGAGGAGTTGGTGATACCTGACATAGAAAAACAATACGATTTTTTGGCTTACCTGCTTGAACAGATCCCCAAAGACATACGGGTTGTGGCTGGGATGGGCAACCACGATGCAACAAGGATAGCGGAACCTCAGCCACGGATTCCAGAGGCATTATGTCCCAGATTATATTCTTTGGAGAATGTGTCTGTTGTGGGAAACCCTGTTAAGATGAGCGCCCACGGCGTGAAAATCCTGATGTACCACGGCACTAGCATGGATTCAGTGATAGCCAATCTCTCAGGTTCAACCTACCGGGAACCGGATAAACCCATGATTGAATACATAAAAAGAAGGACACTCGCACCCTCCTGGGGGAGTAACCTTATTGCTCCTGAAGACCGCGACTACCTCTACATCAACGAGGTGCCGGACATCTTCCACGCAGGCCACGTCCACACAAACGGGTACAGCAAATACAAGGGTGTTTCGGTAATAAACTCCGGAACCTGGCAGGGGAAAACAAAGTACCAGGAGCAGTTAGGCCATCAACCCACTCCCTGCAGGCTGCCTGTGATGAATCTTTCGAACCACGACGTTAGGATACTTGATTTCGGGGGCAGCTAATGAAACCCACAACAAAAAAATACTTCGAAGGCCTTGAGGCCGAGATTAAAAGAACCTATGACTACTTCAAAAAAGCACGAGCCAAAGGGGTTGACCCCTCAAACGAGATTGAGGCTTTGCCTGCGGAAGACCTTGCCACCCGCGTTGAAGGGTTGGTGGGGCCCACGGGTGTGAGGAAGGTAATAAATGAGCTTGGCAGAGACAACATCTGCGCCATAATAGACTGGTTGTTGAGGGGTGTGACGCCTCAAAGCGGAGAGGAACAAAAAACCGAGGCCATTGATCAGGCGGTTCGAACGAGCCTTGCTATTCTCACCGAGGGGGTGGTCGCAGCCCCCCTGGAAGGCATATCAAAGGTCAAGATAAGATCGAACCCGGATTCAAGCCAATACCTGTCGCTTTATTTCTCAGGCCCCATCAGAAGCGCTGGAGGCACCGCCCAAGGTCTGGCTGTTTTAATTGGCGAATACATTCGCATCAAACTGGGTCTTGCCCAATACCGCCCCACCAGAGACGAAGTGGAACGCTACGTCGAAGAAATCAAACTATATAATGAGAGGGTGAGCCGACTGCAGTATCTGCCGAAAGACGATGACATACGCTTGATAGTTGAGAAGGCGGGTGTCTGTGTGGACGGAGACCCCACGGAACGCATTGAAGTGGCCATACACCGCGACCTTAAACGCGTTGAATCAAACCGGATACGCTCGGGGTTATGTTTGGTGATAGCTGAGGGTTTAGCGCAGAAAGCCCGTAAACTTATGGGCTACGCTAACTCAATGAGCCTTGATTACTCGTTCCTCTCGGAGATAGGGAAAAAGAAGTCCCAAAAAAACGAATCTGAAAACGAAAAAGTCAAAGCCGCCTTCATGCAGGAGATTGTTGGCGGGCGCCCCATATTCTCAGGCCCCTCAGCTAAAGGGGGTTTCAGGCTTCAATACGGAAGATGCAGGGATTCGGGGTTGGCGGCTAAATGCATCCATCCCGCCGCCCAGATCCTTTTAAACCGGTTTCCTGCGACAGGGACCCAGCTTAAAATCGAGCGCCCAGGAAAGGGGGCTATAGTGGCTGAGTGCACTGAAATAGAGGCGCCAGTGGTTCGGTTGAAGTCTAAGAGCGTTGTGCGCGTGGAAACAAGGGAAAAAGCCTTAGAGGTTGAGGATCAGGTTGAGGAGATACTTTTTTTAGGGGATATACTCGTATCCTACGGGGACTTCCTTCAAACCAACACCCGACTGCTGCCTGCAGGGTACTGCGATAAATGGTGGAGCCTCCATGTCAAGGAAAAAAACGTGGAAACATGCGAGACTCCCACACCCTCTCAGGCGGTTGAGTTAAGCAGCAAACACGGGATCCCCTTGCACCCCAGATACACGTATCACTGGAGGGACATATCCCTAAAGAAGTTGCAGGTGTTGGTTGAATGGCTTAAAAGCGGGGTGATGAGGGAGGATTGCCTGGCTTTAGTCTGGGACAACCCCCAAGCCAAGAGGGTTCTTGAGGTTTTAGGCGTACCTCATCAAGTCGAAGGCGGGTCGGTTTATGTGGAGGAATACCTGCCGCTTCTCTCGCAGCTGGGCTTCTCCCCAGGGCAAGAGAAGCCGGTGGCGGGGGGTTTTGATGAGGCGTTTAACAAGTATAGCGGGGAAGACACCCTAGACTTCGTTAAAAGCATAAGCAGCCTGCCCGTATTGGATAAATCAGGCACATACATTGGCGCCAGGATGGGCAGGCCCGAGAAGGCGAGGGAGCGTAGGATGCAGCCCCCAGTACACTCTCTTTTCCCCATAGGCCGTTTAGGCGGCAGGGAGAGGAACATAAACGTTGCGGCTGAGAAGAACACCTTGGTTGTTGACTGCGCCAAATACCTTTGCCCAGGCTGCCAAAGTAGAAACGTAACAAGGAGGTGTCCCGTATGCGACGGCGTCGGCGAGCTCACGCGTTACTGCTCATCCTGCGGACGATCCGTTGAATCCGATGAATGCCCCTCCTGCGGTTCCCAGGCTAAATACTTCAGCTTAACCCAAATCGATTTAAAAAGTCTTTGGAGGTCTGCGATTGAAAAAGTAGGCAGAAGCTCGAACGTGAAGGCGGTTCAAGGCATGATATCCGAATACAAGATCCCGGAGCCGATAGAAAAAGGCCTTCTTCGAGCCGTAAACGATGTGTACGTGTTTAAAGACGGAACCATCAGATTCGATGCAACAGATGCCCCCCTAACCCACTTTAAACCCAGGGAAGTCGAC
>WJJK01000371.1 GCA_014729705.1 Candidatus Altarchaeales archaeon
AGATTGTGCCTTTCACTGATAGTGCCTGGAATCTTGGGACAAATACATATAGGTGGGCTAACGGTTACTTCGATGACATCCATTATAATGGAGGGAGCTTGCCGGATTATGCGGATGACATTGCATTAATCAGGGAGAAGTATACTCCAGAAACTTATGATAATCAAAGCATCAATGTAGGTGAAGCTCTTGGTCTTTCAATCGGCTCTATTAAACAGATGTCCTACGTTATAGACGAGCAGGAGGCTAAGATAGCTGAACTTGAGAAACGAATAGAAGAGCTTGAGAAAGGATAGAGAGGCGTTTCATGGTAGGAAAATTGAATACAGCCAAGGACCGCTTCTCTAGGACAGTGGAGGGGCGGAAGAAGGAGATAACCGCTGCCTACACAGCCCTGGCCACCCTTGCCGTCCTCTACGTTGGCATGCAGTTCAGAACATCAAACAAAGATGGATTCAACGACTGTCCCGTCTTCGTTTAGGTATAATTGGTTGTCGCATAGGCACGGACAATCCTTCTGCGAGGTTGGATGTTTCAGGCGATGTTAGAGTGCAAGATCTCTCTGGGTCGGGTAACGTTTATGTCTGTGTTAACAGTGAAGGAGTATTACACCGGAGCACAAGTCCCTGCACTTAGTTTTCTCCCTCTATTTTTTTTATTTTTTTTCTTTGTTTATGTGTCTTTTGGGTTTAGTTTCTGGGCTTTCTGGTAGTGTGTGAGTGCTTTTTGTTTTTCTCCTGTTTGTTCGTATATTAGGGCTAGGTTGTAGTGGGTGTTGGCTGTCTGCCTTATCTTCAGCGTCTTTATGTGCATTTCTATGGCTTTTTGTGTTTTTCCTTGTTGGGCGTAGGCGGTGGCTAGGTTGTTTCGGGCTTCAACGAATCTTGGGTTGATCTCCACGGCACGGCTGTAGTACTCTTCTGCCTTAACCCAGTTTCCTTGTTGAAAGTAGCTGTTGCCAAGGTTATTTAATGCGTGCACGTATGTGGGGTTTAAGTCGATGGCTTTGTAGTAGTATTTTTGGGCTTGCTCGTTTTCACCTAGCCTAAGATATGTGTTGCCGAGGTTGTTTAAGGCGACGGTGAAGGTTGGGTTAGCCTCAACCGCCTTCAAAAAACTTTTGCGAGCCGCCTCCAAATCCCCTCTCCGGTTGTAGTAGACCCCCAGACAGTAGTGGGATAAGTCGTAGGTGGGGCTCAGCTGCACTGCCAAATCAAAACGCTTCTTAGCCCCGCTAAAATCATCCCCCTCAAGCAACACCAACCCATAGTAGGTTTGGGCGATCGCACTACCCGGGGATTGTTGGACAGTAGCAGCCCACATACTATGCGCATCCTGATACTCCATGTTCCTCGAAAAAGTCTGGTGAAAGAAAAATATGAGGTAGAAGAATACAAGCCCAAAGAAGATGAATCTAAGGTGAGATAGTCCTCTCTTGATCAGGCTGTCGTGTAATATGACAAGAGCATAGGCTAGTCCCAGGCAGAAGGCAAACGAGGAGAGATAAGTGTATCTCTCTGCGAAAAGCACAAGTTGGGGCACGATGTTAGAGACTGGAAGCAGGCCAGCATAAAAACACAGTATCGAAAACGAGATTAAGGGATGTCTCCTGCGACACCAAAAAGCAAGCGCCAAAAAGAAAACCAAGACGGCAAGACCCGCTAAAACCGGGAGGCTTGAAAGACTCTGATTTAACACCGCCTGCGGATCAACCTCCCTCTTATAAGATGAGATGCCCTCAGGCAGTATGTGGATGACGGTCAAACCCCAGGGCACAAAAGACATGAAGACGTAGCGGTGAAAAGACTTAACCATAGCAAGCATGGTGTGGTAGAAGCTGCCTGCGAAAAAACCCCCGCGACTACCTATATCAAGTAGGACTACTCGCACAAAAAGATAAGACGCGGCACCAAAAACAAAGGGGGCAGCAGGCTTAAAAGCGTCAACGCTAAGCTGTTTTTTCCCAAGGAAAAACTCGTAGGAGAGGATGAAGAAAGGCAGACTTAAAGTCAGCTCGTAGGTGAAAAACGCAAGGAAACCCAGGAAAACAGAAAACCCGCGCCGCCCCAGCAGGTAGAGATAAAATGATGCTAGGAAAAAAAACACGCCAAAAACGTCGAAACTCGAAGTAGCATAACTAATCGCCTCAGTATGCAGGGGATGCAAACCAAACAATAAGGCGGATAAAAACGATACCCGCACATCCCCTGCAACCCTATCTATGATAAGATACACAAGCAGGGTGCAGGCAAGATGCAGGAAAATAGCCTGAAGACGGTAACCCAAGATACTAGCGCCCCACAGCTTATAGCTTACCGCATAAAAGACTGTTCTAACCGGCCTATACACCCCCTCATGGGCGGGGGGAACCGCACCCCAGATGAAAAGCGGGAGGTTTGAGAAGCTGCGGGTGACCTCCCAATCCACAATAAAATCATGGTCGTCAAACAAAAACCGGTTGTCAAGGATGTTAGCGTAAGACAGGAAGGTTATTAGTAATATTAATCCCACCTGGAACCTCTTAATTGAAAAAATCACTGCTTCACCCGCTCATATATGTGTATCCTCTGCTCATCCGAATTAGGCTTGAAAGGCGGGAACCGATGCCACGGAGTCTCAGGA
>WJJK01000372.1 GCA_014729705.1 Candidatus Altarchaeales archaeon
CCACTATCAGGACACAACCCCAACAGAAGGAGATCAAAATGGGATATTGCATGCACATGGTCGATTCCGATTTCCGTATGACCGCAGAGAAAGCCCGAGAAGCAAAGAAAATGTTCAAAGAGGCCTACAGGAAAGCTCCTGAAAAGAAGAAATGGGACTCTCCCCAGGACGTTCCGCGAAGCTGGGTCCTTTTCAGGAACATTATCAACGCCAACACTTTCTCTGATCTTATGCGGGAGTTTCGATGGGAAGTCGAAATGGACGACGATGAGAATGTCGTTGGTGTCTCCTTTGGAGGGGAGAAATTAGGAGACGACGACCTTTTCTTCCAAATGATGGCCCCCTTCGTCGAAGCCGGTTCTTTCATCGAGATGAGAGGAGAAGACGAATCCATGTGGCGCTGGAATTTCGATGGAACCTCCTGCTCCCAAGTAGACCCCGACGTCTCCTGGGAGCAAGAACCTGGGTGTCCCCAGTGTAAGGATCTCGAAGAAGCTCTGGTTCGAATCGGAGAACTCTGTGGAATCACATCCAAGGCATGGAGCGACCCCCAGACGGTGGTACAGCCGACGAAGAAACCGGACCCTTCAACTGGGAAGAACATACAGAGAGGGAGTACCAGGAGTGGCAAGATCGGTGGAGCGTAAATTATAAAGCTGCTCTGGAAAAAATAAGCTCCCCTGAAGAACGCCAGGAACTGAATCTCTGAAGGAGTAAAACATAATGCCAAACAAAATCGCCATCACCAATGAGAACCAGAGAGATGCGGAAGTCTTCGCCATCCCTCCGGCAGCTCCCGCAAAAACCTACTTCAGGGACTCCAAGGGGAACCCGGTCAAGACAAAACGATTCGTCAAGAGCACCGAAGAGTGTTCTTACGAAAGCCTTCTCCGACAGTATGGCAGCCACGATCTGGCCACCGAGGCCATGATCGAATCCGACCCCGAGATCGACCTCATTAATACCGGCAGAACGCTCGGAAAGACCAACCGAGTCTACGTCCGACAGGATGGGTCACTCCTTCACTCCACCCACTTCGTCGAGGTTGTTACCCGACCGGACGGCACCCAGGAGGATCCCAAGGACTCCGTAGACGTACAGGCTTCGGTAAGTGAGGAAGCGCCTCTCCGGTATACCGGAAAGTTGTTCGACTCGAACAAGGTTTTGTCCAGCTTCGCACTCGTCCGAGCCCTTCAGCTTCGGCATGTTAATGGGCTGACCTACGACTTCCTGTACGGAATCGCCAAGACCCTCCACGAGTCGGGCAAAATGCTGTTCGTCACGGCAAAGGATGGACCCATCATCCTGCAGCGGAACGGGAAGCCCTACCGGGGATTCCTCGAAGGTCGCATCGACGGTGACCAGTATCGCCTGATCCTGTACCTCAGTAACCTGGAGCTGAAGGAGCCATGAAAAATTACTACGCCATCGTAACCTTCGGGTCACCTACGCAGGGACGGGTCCGCAGCTTCTACCGGTCCCAGGACTCTGCAGTAAAAGATGCCCGAGAGGTCCAAGGAGGCTCCTGTACGAATGTCCGAGTCCTCCTGTGCAGCTCTCAAAAACAGGCGAGGGAAGCCGACATCAGCGACCCCTACCCAGTTGTGTGGCAGTCATGATCCGGACCCGCTCCCCCCGGCTCATGTTCGTAAAGACGCGGGTGGGGCTGCCATCGAACATTACCCGAGGGAACACGGGAGCGGCTGGATCTTCCGCAGAAGCGAAAAATACTGCGGGTGGTTCCAGTATCGAGGGGACCCCCGCAAGGCCAAGTCCTACACCGAAGGGAAATCCAGAAGGGCCGTTATCGAAGGGCTCGAGAAAATAAACGAGGCCATTGGAAACTGCGCCCTCTAACCTCAGTAACCTGGAGTTGAAGACAGTATAAAGGGGGAAAATGAAACCTTACGGAGTTCCCAGTATCATTCTCAAACCTTTCGACTGCCACACGGAGGACCAGGCTGACCTCTGTGACAGAGGAGCCCCCTCCCGATACGGGTACGCCAAATACGGAATCTCCAGAGGGGCCGTTAGACCAGGCCCGAAAAAAACAATCCGGAGACTTTGGAAAAAGAAAGCACGGCAGGCTTCCAAAGGAAAGCTTCGGAACATCGAAAGGGCTCAATAATAGGAGGAGAGTATGGGCGCCCACGATTACGCCAAAGCCAGCAAATACGGAATAGTCCAAAAAGCAACCCGGCAGGAACTGTGGGAAGACATCTATGCGGTTATTCCCTGGACCAAAAAAGTAAAGGAAACAAACCCTGCGGAATTTCCTCTCTCAGAAGCTCTGGAAAAAGCAGCCGTGGAGCTTTTCCTGATTGATTCCCCCCTCTCACCGTTCGGAACCGAGTCGGCTTGGAGAATCCGGTGGGCTCTCCTCGAACTAAAAGCAGGGCGTTGGTTGACAGAATAGGGGCTCGTCTCCCCTGATTTTTTTCTGAAAACTTTCCACCAAATCAGTCCTGCTCCGTCACCTGTATCAGCTCCCTATCCCAACACTATCCAGGAGACCAACATGACCACGATGGAACCAATTCGCCTCGACAACATCTCCTCCGACTTCGACTATCACAGGACTGACAACCGGAGAAAGAAGCAGTACGGCTGCACGATCACCTACCACGTGAGGCTCTACGGGGCCGGTCTCCAGTTCCTCCCGATGAGAAGAGTCCTGGACAACATCGAGGCCGCCGTTCCTGACGAGGAAGCCACCATCACCTGCCCCGGGCAGACAGAAGGAAAAAACGGAATCCGGTTGCGGGCTTCGATCACTTTCCCGGCTCCCCGCCCCAAGGAGATCCTGAGCGAGGAGGAGGCCATCGAAAATACGGCACCTCTCCACGCCACCCTGCTCAAGAGAGAACTCTACCAGGCGTACATCAACGAGACGAACGAGATCCGAGAGGAGCTGGCCGACAGCTACAGACCCCTCCTGGAAAAAATTCAGGAGAAGGTGGAGGCATCGGAAAAGAGGCTCGTGGAGCTGGCCGCACTCCTGAAGAAGGGGCTCGAAGAAAGAGAGGTTCCCGGTATTTCCCGGACCCTGGAGTGGAGCGTCGAGGATATCGGCTACTACGACAGGGAGCGGTTCGAGTGGCTCAAAATCCTCCACTCCCTGGAGACCTCCCTCAAAAGGGGGCAGGAGCCGTTGGAATCCTTGGAGTATGAGGTCGACAGCAGGGTGGACAATATCTGCTGGCAGAACCCACACAACTCCACGTCGCCCTATCACAATGCCTTCACCCACACCGAGCACAAAGTCCACCGGAAGGTCCTCAAGGATCTCCGGTACGTCCTCTCCAGTTTCCGTAGGAAGGCTCGATGAAAAAATATCTCCTCCTCCGCTGGGTCGGGAACTGGATCCATTCCGGTCCCGACCACGGATGAGAACCCTTCTTCGACTCCGAGCAGGAAGCACTCAACTGGGCCCGAGAAGAATTCGATTGGTCACCTGAAAAATTCAGGGTAATAAAAATCGATTGGCCCACGGATCCCCCACAGTAGAAAAAAAGGAGACATATAGATGTTCGCAACCAATATGACCCCCTATGCCGGTGGCGAAGTCTCCGGTCACAAAGCACTCACAGACACCGAACTCCTCAAGACCATGCAGGCATACAATCGCCAGGTGGCCAAGCGCTACTTCGCCTGCACACCTCGCAAGCTCGAACGATTCGCCCCCACCGGAGACCTTCACATCTCCACAAAGATCGATGGGCAGCTCTTTTTCCTCGTAAAGCGTTCCGGTAAGATTGCCTTCTGCTCCCCCGGTGGCCGAGTCCTCCAGGGTGGGCCGGTCTTCGAGGAAGCGAAGAAGCTGCTTCAGCGCCGAGCCGGGGATATCACCATCGCAGGTGAACTCTTCGCCATCCCTCCCAAGGGGGGTCGGCCCCGAGTTCACTTCGTTGCCACTGCCCTCGCCAACGAGAAGCTGGCACCGACTCTCGGCTTCAAAGCCTTCGATCTCCTGTCTGAGGACGAGACCGATTACCAGCAGAAGCCCTACCAGGAGCGACTGGACCGGCTCGAAACTCTCCTGACAGGAAAGCGGGTCTCCGTTGTCCATACGCAGAAGGGGACGAAGAAGGAACTCCCCGCCCTGTACCAGAAGTTTGTCGAATCCGGCAACTTCGAGGGACTCGTCATCCGGGCAGAGTCGGGTTGGACACTGAAGCTGAAGCCCGAGATTTCCATGGACGTCGTAGTTCTCGGCTACGGTGAAAAAGTGGAGATGGGTAAGACTCAGCTCAAGGAGATGGTCGTCGGGCTCCTCCGAGAGGATAACCAGTATCACATACTGGGATTCGTCGGAGGCGGCTTCTCACAGGAAGCTCGACTGGAGTGGCACTCCCGGCTCTCGAAGATGCAGGTCGAGACCGACTACCGGCTCCCCAACAGGGACGGGGCTCTCTGTCGGTTCGTTCGACCCGAGATCGTCGTCGAGGTTCGGATCACCGACCTCCTGCTGGAAGACAGTAAGAGCAACCCCGTCTACCGTATGGTCCTCGATTACAAGGACGGGAAATTCGAATCGGTCCAGCAGATGCCTTTTGCCTCGATGATCTTCCCAAGGTTAGTCCGGGAACGTGAGGACAAGACACCGGTCCTGGGCTCGGTGGGTCTCGACCAGGCCTATCGACATGTGCCCTTCAACAACTATCGAGACCATGCGGTCAAGAAGGAGTTGCCGGAATCGGTGATTCGGGAGAGGGCCGTGTTCACCAAGGAATCGAAGAACGGAGTCCTGCTACGGAAATACGTGGCGGTGGAAACCCAGAAGGAAGAGGACGGCTGGGCCTCCTTCTATCTCTTCTCCACAGATGTCAGCCCGAACCGGAAGGATCCGATGAAGACTGAGCTGAAGGTTGCCTCCTCCTGGGAAGCTCTTCAGGGACTCATCGAATCCTGGAAGAAGGCGAACGTGAAAAGGGGGTGGGTAGAAAATGTGGCGAGGGCCGCTTAGGGCTCTCGTTTATTTTCTGAAGATTCTTTCCACCAAACCGGTTTTCGTCCGTCACCTATATCAGGACACCAACCCACTCGTACAGGAGAATGCATGACTGACATCATCTGGGACCCCGACTTCGACACAAAGCTCCACAAACTCGGTGATTATTTTCACGGCTGGCAGGTAAACCTCTACCCTGAGGGCGGCATCGACGACGATGACGACCCAACCATCATGCTCGAGCCTTTCAGGCAGGGCGAGACAACCCATTCCCTCTGGCACAAGCTCGGGCTCACGCTCTGGAGCCAGCCCAACAATCTGGTCTTCGGCCGCAAACTCAAAGAATTCCTCGAGGAGCGGGTAGAAGACCTCGAGGAGATTATCAACGGCTTCGAGACCGTCTGGAACGGCAACAACCATGTCGGACGCCTGACAGAGGACGCCGAGGACGCTCTCCAGGACATTCAAATGACCATGGAGGATAAGTTCAGCAGGTACGCCTACTCCCTCCCCCAGTACTGGGACGTCTGGGATTGGTTCTCACAAGGTGAGCCGGATCCGGAACACCGGGATGTGGACACCCTGCTCCAGGAAGCCGAGGACAACGATATCTACCTCGACCGGGAGGAACTCGAGAGCTACCTCGAGCAACTGGAGCTGGAAGAGGCCTTCGAGGATGCAGAGGAGCTTCTTCCTCAAGAGGGATCTCCTCAACCTACTCTCCACTAAAAAAAATATCTCCTCAGGGTAATACTCAGGGGAGATCACGAACCGAAGACCGGAGAACGTCATGGATAAAAAGAAGAAAGCTACAAAAACCCTCCTGTGGAGAGACTCTTTCGATGGAGGGACGGGTGGAACCATCCACCGGTCCTTCTGGAGGGTCCATGACGGACACTGGGGCCGTACTCTCCAGCTCGGAGTTCTGATGAGCATCGTCGAGAAAGCCAGGCTCACCGCCATCTCGGAACACGAGGGTCAGACCTACGGGGATAAACCATATTCCTACCATCTCGAACAAGTAGCGGAGATCGCAAAACAATGGGGACCTCATGCCGAGGCAGCTGCCTGGCTGCACGATGTCCTCGAAGACACGGAGATGGTAGAGGAGGAACTCCAAAGGGATTTCCCTCCCCCCATCCCAACCATTATCAACCTCCTGACAGATGCAGACATTCCAAACAGGAAACTCAGGAAAAAGATCACCTACGAAAAACTCTCGGTCCTGTGTGCGGAAGGACCAGAAGGCCTGGCTCTGCTCGTAAAACTCGCAGATCGCCTCGCCAATGTTCGCCAATGTGTCGAATCAGAAAACTGGGGCCTCCTGAGTATTTACCGGAAGGAACAGAAAGCATTCCGAGAAGCTGTCTACAGAACAAACCAACCCGAAAACCTCTGGAGTGAGCTTGAAAAGCTCCTCAAAAGGGGGCGGAAAAGGAGATAAAAAATGAAGGCCTATGGAATCCCCCGCTCTGCAAATGCCGAATATCCCGATATGATGGATGCCGTCTCGGTGGGGATGCCGAGCAAAGTTTGTGGCCGTATCAGGAATCGAAAAGCTACCCGGCGTATCTGGAAAAAACGAGAGAGAGGAAAGATCAAAGCCGGGTTCAATAAATATCTCCGATAAAAAAATAAAGGAGGCCTTATGCTCACTCCTGTACAGGCCTGTATCCTCGATAAAGTCAAAAAGGGAGCCACCCGGCAGAATGCAGGGTTCTCTGGCATCGTCAGTGATAAACGGGCCCAGACAATTCTCCGAAGCCTGCGAAAAAAAGGCTACCTGAAAGAAGGGTACACAAAACTCTCCAAAGAAGGACTCCGGGCACTGGTAGAAGACAAAGAAATGAGGGAAAACCTCCTCGGAAAAGAGGTCTTTTTCATGAGGTTTGCCCTCAGTAAAGGGCCCCTGCGGGTGATGGTTTGCTCCTTCGACTGGAAGTGGGTTTTCGTCATCCTCCGAAAGGAAGATGTCGGACGCAGGAACAGGAACCTTGCCGTCCGGTGGAAGGATCTGGAGCTGACAGAAGAAGCAGCTCACCGAAGGGTCCTGAGATGGGCCAGAAAAAAAGAAAAATACCACCTGCGAAGTCTGGAGGCCCTTCAAAGGATCTCTGAAGAGTCCCGAAAAGCACTGGGAGAAAATAAATGAGCAAAAAGAAAACCTGGTATGTCATCGTCCCCATCGGTGGAGGCATGGACGGGGAGACGATCGAGGTCACGGACAGCATGGCAGAGGTCATCGACTTCTGCAGGGAGTGGGTCTACCAACAAATCTGTGACCATCACCGGAACAACCTCCCCCTCCGTGTCACGGAAGAGGTCAAGAGACAGTTCGACATCGAGGTTTTCAAGACCACGGACACTATCGAACTCCCCTTCCAGGAATGGGCCGATGATTATTATCGGGAACTGAAGGAGGGGGAAAAGGAAGACGAACGTCGAGAGTACGAACGGTACCTGGAGCTGAAAGCCAAATTCGAGCCGGAGGAAGAATGACCCCCCGCCAAAAAAAGAAACTATTCTCACAAGGTGTCCTCGTCGGAGTTGGTACCTTTGCATTGATCCTGATGATCTGCCAAGACCTGGTAGGAAAAGAGGGATGGGTAGAATATATAGAAAGTAATTGGTATGACTGGAGTCATCCCCTTTCACTGATTTCGTATGCCCTTCTCTTTTTCCTCGTCCCTTTCCACCTGGTCAAGGCTTTCTCTGTGATAAATAAATCGGAGTCCAAATGAGAGGTTTAGATCTCATCTGTGCTCTCGGAGTCGCCGCCCTGGTCTGGGCTCATCATGCTCTCACAACAGGAGCAGGAGCCCGGTTCGAGCTGCATCCCGCGGTTGTGGTCCTGCTGATTTTCTTTGCAATATATGGGGCCTACCGTATGGTTTTCGGGAAAGGAGCTGATCGAAAATAAAGGAGCTATAAAATGGCTAAAGAGGAGGAAGGTAAGAGAATCACTCTCTTTTACCCTGACAAGAAACCCCCCGCCAAACCTGGAACCCTGGGGGAACTAACAGAACTGATTGAGTTAATCGACCAGGAAAGAGAAGAAATCAAAGAGTTCCTAGAGAAAGATAAAAAGGAACAGGAAAAACTGGACGAAGCAGAAGCTCTGTTGGACGAGATACAGGAAAGCCTGGATAAAAAAGGGAAAGAAAAATGATCCGTGTTGCCTCCGAGAAACACCTTAAGAATATCCTCCTCCAATCCTTCCTCCCCCTCTGGGAAGGATACCAACGACAGGTGAGGATTCACAAGGTAGCCCGGAGGATGCTCACGGCCAGGAATATCACCCTGCACCGGGGGGGAGCAACCATCGAACTCGCTTCCCAGGCCGTTGGGGCCTATGCCATGTTGATCAAAGAAGGGCTCGAAGCTGAAGAAGTCGCTGGAACAGATGCTCTCGAGGAACGAGAAAAACTCCTCTTAAAAGGAGGAGTAAAGCCCCTGATCCAGGAGAAGCATTTCCTGAATCAAGAAGGAGCCCGATATGAAAGGTTCCGTAAGGCTTTTGTCCGGGAATTCAAAAGAAAAAAAGAAGAGGCCGAAAACAATAGGCTCTTCAAAGAAGAATACGTGATGGGCCCGGATGGCTTACCCATCATCGAAAGAAACAGGCCTAAAACGAAAGGGAGGCCAGAAAGAGTCTTCTTCCTGAAGAATCAGGAACACGTCGTGGCAGAAGCTTTCAGGGAAATGAGAAATAAATATTTCATCCCCTGGATCAGGGAAATCGGGAGACAAAGGGCCAGCCAGGGTCCAGGCAAAGATGAAGAAGATCGACGAAAAACTGGACGTTATGAGAGGGAATGTCTCCAAACTTCGAAAGCAGATTGCCTCCCAATACGTGTCAAAAGAAAAACTCAGATGGGCCAATACCTGGACACTCTTTACAAAAACAATTGGATCAGGGACCAGGCCTGGTAATGTCAAAATAACCGAAATCTATCCCGGTCTTTACAGATTCAAAAGGCATAAAAATCCCGAAAGAATCTGGTTCAAGAAAAAAGGACCTCGGCATGTCTGTGTGGTGGAAATAACCAAAAGGTCCTCCAACACGTATAGTCCTACAGTTATTAAGAGCATCAGCCAACGATGCCCCTAAGCCTTACCGGATTTTAACCCTATCGTTAAAATCCGGCCCAAAAAAATCTGAAAAAGATTCCACAGAATCGGTTCAGCTCCGTCACCTGTATCAGGACACTTCACACAGGGAGGACGAAGCATGCTCAACATCAACACGTACAAACAGGCAGTCAAAGAGTTCCCCAACGGGAAGACTCTCCCCGATGCCCTCTACATTCACCGAAGCGCCCTCTCCGGCATGCTCCTCGACCTGGCCCTGGAGGCCTTCGAGAGAGCCTCCGAGCAAATCGAGGGGCTCCAATTCAATCTCGTCAAGTTCCACCGGTACAAGCCGGTCCTCAGCCTCCTCTGGTACCCCACATTCGACTCCGAGGCCCACCCGGCACTGCACCGGACGGTCATCGTGAACCTTTCCACCTGGGAGATGACCCAGAGAAGCTACATGAACTCGAAAAACCCGCCCATTTTGCACAGGAAGGAGCTGTTCCTTCTCCCGAATTACCCCCTCTTCGAAGACTTCGTCTCCCTGACCAGGGAAGAAGAGGAGATCGGGCTCCTGAAGGAGTGCTCCAAGGTCGGGTTCCGACGCCAGTGGGAAGAGCGATGTTCCTCACGGGGCGTTTCCTTCGATGGAAACAGGATGACCCCACCTGATTCGAGTTTCTCGGGGACAATCTTCGGGTCCAGTAACATTTTCGGAGGTTAGATATGGAAGAATGGGTAAATATCGAAGCCACCTATATATCCCCCACCGTCGAATACGGGGTCTGTGTAGATCCCGAGGGCTGGGACGTTCGAGTAGAC
>WJJK01000373.1 GCA_014729705.1 Candidatus Altarchaeales archaeon
GTATCATGGTGGTAAGTGTTATGAAAAAAATCAGCACACCCCCCAACCCCCCTAATATGTTGCCTACTTTAGTCAACCCCTCGCCTTCCACGTCGGATAAAGTCAAGGCTACTTTAACCGCTTCATAGGGGGATCCGAATATGGCTGCAGAGGCGGTGAGGAATATGATTCCTGTGAGGAATGTGTAGCGGATTAATGGTTGGTTTTTTATGATACCCCCTAACTCCGTTAACACCGACGGTTTAACCCCTAGCGTCCTTTTTAAATTCAGATTCAACCATAGACCGGTATCCTGGCCTTTTTGGATTATGTGGTCTCCCTCAATACTTTCCTCGGTCAAGCCTCCGTCAAGGTTCGTTTTTATGTCTTCTGCAAGATCCTCCTCCAGCAGGACAGACATTGCCTTCTCACATTCTCGGGGCGATAGGTCAGTCTCTTTTTTTATGTTTAAAACCAAATCCAACACTAATTGCCTGAACTCCTCTTCATCCAGTGTTTCCTCGATTAGGTTGCGTATGTCCTGCCCGCCCCGGCCGGATTCGCTGATTCTGCGCATTAACGCGTCTATAAATGATTTCCGGATTAGGTTGTAGTTGACGTTTGAGAGAATCCGCCTGCCTTTCTCGTTAACGGCCATATTGAATCCATAGTTTTTTTTATTGTATTTGGTATATGACGTCGGTTCCTTGATAAATTATTTTGAAGCCGGGGTGGGCTGCCAGGTTGTTGGCGAATGATTGGTATTTTTGCATGCATTTTTTTTCGTCTTCCTCAAGGTGGATGCATTGGGTTAGGCATTCGGCGCAAAGTATCGTGTGGCTGTATCCCTTGGATTTCAGGAATAGGTGGATTTCCTCTGGGGTGCGTTCAAGCATGTGCGGTCCGCTGTAGTCTTCTTTGAATCTCATCCACGGGTGGCTCCATCCGCGGAACATTAGGATGTCGCGGTCCCACGGGCGGCTTAGTTTATCCATCCCCAAAACCATGTCGTCTTTCATGCACATCGGGTAAACCGGCGTGTCGGGGGATAGGCTTAATAGCGCGATATAACCCTCTAGGTGGCCTGGAACTTGATTGAAGAAGTCGGTGCCCCATACACTTGTTTGCACTTGGACCCGGGGGTAAAAGGAGGTCCATAGGACTCCAACCACGACGAGGGAGAGGAATATTAGGCTGAGGGGTCTGACTTTCCTATCCCCTATGATGAGGGTTATTTTATCCAGCTTCCTTTTAGCCTCAAGCACGCCCCAAGCTGAAAAAAAAGCTATGGGCAGGGTTATAAGGTACCAGAACCTGCCTCCGTAGAAGTAAATCGGCAGGGCCCATGATTCGAGGGCTGTGAAGTAGAAGAGGGCTATGAGTAGGAGTAGAGGTATGAAATATGTAGTACCTAACAGGGTTTTCCTGTAACTAACCAAAGCCCAAACCACCGATAAAACAAACAAACCCATCAACACCAAGCCCACCGTATGGTGCAAGGCTATGTTGCCATAGGGTTTGGCAAAAAAGAAGTCTTCAACAGGATAGGTCCTTTTCTCCGCGCCGAAACGAAGGAAAGCAGCAAACCCCTCCTCCCCGTATAATTCGTCGATGCCATCCATCTTACCTGACCCCTGACCCCAGTATTCAAGGTACACCGGCACCCAATAAACGAGTAAAGAAAGCAGTAACCCTGCAGCCCCGACCGCGAAAACCTGGGACTCAAACCTGCGTTTCTTAAACGAGCGCACAAGGAAATAAAGCAGAAAGGTTATGCCATAGACGGGGGCTATTATCGCTTGCACCACCATCAAAGACGCAGTCTGAAGTACCGCAGGCAGAACCCACCGCCTATCCGAACCAACGAATTCAAGTATGTATAGGGCTGGGAAAAACAATACATAGCCCATAGAAAACGCCCAGAGAAAGTGGCTGGGGTAGCTGGGCGAGATCGAGAGGAAGAAGGATCCAAGCAACGCGAGATCCATGTTTCCGGTTAATTTCTTTGCGAAAAGATAAAACCCGACCACCCCCAGAGAAGCGATGAATGCCGTCATAAACTTCATGCTGAATTGACAAGACGGGTTAATCTGGTGATACAACGCCAGAACCCCGTCGTAGGTTGGGGGGTAGGGCTCGAGGGTGTGGCTTACGGGTAGGCCTTCAGGCAGTTTATACGTCTTCATGTAGGCTAAGTATTTCACGCCCGCGCTATGGCGCCAGCCATCCCCGTCCTCAATCCAGGGATAAACGTAGGAGCCGTGTAATAGGAGGAACAAGACAGAGCAGGAAAGTAAAACCGCAGCTAAAGCGTAGAGGGATTCTTTAGAGAAATTAATGGAGGAAGCAATAGAAGGGTTCTCTGAAAGCCGCCTATAAAGGGAGTGGAGGGGAACCATCAAAGACAAGACAAGATATATTCTTATGTCAAGCGGAATAGGGAGGCTGCGGCTGAGTATCAAAGAGATTATGGGGAAACACGAGAATCCAACCACAATATAGGCCAGTTGAGCTGTAAACAGATCCCCCTCCAACCTGAGGTTGCGTGTGAATGTATAGCCTAAACCCCAAAAAAAAACCACTACCAAAAGATAAGCTGTGGCGTTTAACAGGGGGTTCGAGTAGTCGTTTAACTTGATCTGGGGCTTACCCTCCGCATCCGGCAGAAACGTGTTTTTCGGGTAGGAGGAAAACATGTAAGTCAGCGAGACTAAGATAATTAGCGCGAAAAAAACACCCAGAATCCGCCTAAAATCCTTATTAATCATTTCACTGATTTTTTACCCCGCTTCACTGCCTATTCATTAACCTGTACGCAAATAAATAGGTTAACCTGCTAATCAATTTCCCTTAACCGAAAGTGGACGTGAAAAAAGTTTTAGCGGATAGGAAAAAAAAGATAGACCCCGTCTTAATGCAGTACAGCAAGTCAGAAGAAAGACTCGCCGAGATGGTGTCACACCCCATCACCTCAGGGGGCAAAAGGCTTCGCCCGGCACTGGTTTTACTTTCCGCAGAAGCCCTGGGAGCAGGTGAAGACGATTTATTGCCCGCCGCCGCATCAGTGGAACTGCTTCACACATTCACCCTAGTCCACGACGACATAATGGACCATGACCTGCAGCGTCGCGGCACCCCCACAGTCCACAGCATATGGGGTTTGGAGTTAGGCATACTCGTGGGGGACGTACTTTATTCCTCCGCATTCAACGCTCTTCTTGACATGCAGAAAAGCCAACCCAAAGAGACTGTTTTGAAGGCCATCGGAGTTTTGGTGGACGCCAACACGAAGCTCCAACAAGGCCAGCTACTTGACATGCTATTCGAAAAACAAGAGAAAGTCGAGTTAAACGAGTACCTTAGGATGATTAAATGGAAGACAGCTGTGTTGATGTCGGCATCCACACAGATAGGTGCGATATTCGCGGGTGCAGACGAAAAACAATACAACGCCCTAGGAGACTACGGGGAGAACCTGGGTATGGCCTTCCAAATCAAAGACGACCTGCTTGATTTAACTGGAGACGAAAAACAGTTAGGCAAGCCGGTGGGATCCGACGTGAGGAAAGGCAAACGCACTTTGATGGTGGTGCACGCCCTCGAAAACACCGAGGAAAGACAGCTCAGGCTTATGCGAGAAGTCTTAGGCAATAGAGAGGCCAGCACAAAACAGATGCAGGAATTCATTGAAACATTAGAGGGCATAGGATCCATTGAATACGCTGAAAATAAACTTAAACATTACGTGGAGTCAACAAGAAATGCCTTAGAGGATTTAAGTGAATCCCCTGCCAAAGACGCATTAGAGGGTTTGCTGGATTTCTCGATTAAGCGGAGCAGCTGAGAATGATTTCCCAGAGAAAAGACGATCACCTGAATCTATGCGTAAATGAGGAGGTTGAATGCGGGGACCCGGGATTCGATGATGTGAGGCTCAAACACAGCTGCCTGCCGGAGGTATCCTTCAATGAAATTAACACTGAAACCCGGTTTTTAGACAGGAACCTGGATTTCCCGTTCATAATTGAGGCGATAACCGGGGGAACCAAGAGGTCGGGAAAGATAAACAGGGATCTGGCTAAAGTCGCAGATGAACACGGGCTTGGATTCGGTGTGGGAAGCCAGAGGATAGCCATCGAAAACCCTAAGCTTGCGGAAACCTTCAAGGTTCGAGGGGTGGCTCCCGACGTCTTCCTGATAGCTAACCTGGGGGCTGTGCAGTTGAACTACGGCTTCAAAGCTAAACAATACCAGGAGGCGGTGGACATGATAGAGGCGGATGCTCTGGCCATCCACGTGAACCCCCTTCAGGAGGTGCTTCAACCTGAGGGCAACAAAAACTTCCAGAATCTTGGGGAGAAGATCGATGGATTACGCGATGAAATTAATGTTCCGATTATTTTAAAGGGGGTTGGATCGGGTTTGAATGCGTGTGAAGTCGTTGATTTAAACGTAGACGCCTTCGACGTCGGCGGGGCGGGAGGCACCTCATGGGGCCTCATAGAATCCCGTCGTTCAGGCAGATTCAGAAGCGTCTACGGGGACTGGGGGATACCCACAGTGGAATGCCTGCGACGATTCAGAGACTGCGGAAAGCCTGTAATCGCCTCAGGCGGCGTTAGAAGCGGGCTGGATGTGGCTAAATCCCTGGCTTTAGGCGCGGATGCCGCGGGAGCAGCGCTTCCAATACTCTCCGCATGGTCAAATAAGGGTGTGGAGGGTGTTGAGTGTTGGATTCAGAATCTCGTGGAAGACTTTAAGGTCGCGATTTTTTTAACCTCCTCCCGAAACACAAGGCAGCTGAGAGACAAACTGTGTGATTAGTTTTTTATAAGGATGTTCCCATATTTTCTCCTGTGAACAAATAATGAGTGAATTACGAAAACTTGTATTGGATGTGCTCAAGCCCCATGAACCGGACATCACCGTATTAGCTCGGAGGGTGTCGGAGCTTGAGTCAATCGACGGCGTGAACGTAAGCGTCTATGAAATAGATCAAAAGGTTGAGAATGTTAAACTCACCGTGGAGGGGAGGTTCAACGACTTCGAGGAGATCAAGAAAGTCATACTGGATATTGGGGCTACAATCCACAGCATAGACGAGGTTGTGGCAGGCAAGAGAATCATTTTCGAGGAGGAAACCCTCCATGACAGGGAGAAGGAGTAGCCATCCCGACTTAGAAGAGAAGCTTAAAAAGTATCTGGATAAAGCAAGACCCCGGTTCACTTCCGTCGAAAAAACAGAAGACAGCCTTAAGGCGGATAAACTAATATCTTCAGCCTTAAACTACTTCAGTGACGCCAACCACTTTTTTGAGGAAGGCAACTACGTGAACGCTCTCGCAGCCTTAGAATACGCGGAGGGGTGGCTTGACGCCGGCTGTGAACTCGGCTTCCTGGAAATAAAGGCCTAAAAAGGTTTTGGGGTTTATATAAATTGGGCTCCTATACACATGCGCAGTTTGCGGAGGGAAAAGGATGTCTCGAAACATTGACATGAAGGTTGAGGAGTTAAGGCCTAAAATCAAGCGCATTAAAATCATATTCAAGGTACTTGAAACCCTTGAAACCAAACAAGTAGTATCCAGGCAGGACCGCACTAAACATAACGTCGCAGACGTTTTAGTAGCCGACGATACGGGCTCAATTATCCTCACGCTCTGGGATGAGGACATCGAACAATTCAGTGAGGGGGAGGTTTATGAAGTCAGCGACGCCTACACCAGCATATTCAAGGGCATGTTAAGGCTTAACATCGGCAGGTACTCCTCGGTTAAACGGTTGGAGGAACCAGTGGAAGTAAACCTTGAAAACAATGTTTCAGAAGAGGTCCATAAACAATACCTAAATAGAAGACGACGCCATGGCTTCGGGTCAGGGAGTTTCTGGCCGTGAATCAACCTCTCTTTTCGCTTCAACCAATCTCCTCCAAACCCGTTTAGGATCCTGATCCACAAGAAAAGAGACTGTGGAGGCCAGCTTTTGGGTTTCTTTCTCGTATTCTTGGACGTCGGTTGACGGCCCAAGCTTAAGCCAGGTGTCTCTAGTGTGTGTAACCAGTTGAAGCAGATCCTGTTTCTTGTTTTTTATGTCATCGTATTTATCCATGAAACCCTCCTTTAAGGCGTCCACCACCTGGTTTCGATCCACACCCTCCCTGAAGGAGTGCATGTACTTCAGATTCGAGAGTTCGCAGGAGGCTATCTCCTGGGTGTAGGGATCCTGGGGTTGGAGGGTTTTATCAGGGTTGGGAGGTAACTCAAGGAACCGCTCCTTATCTATTCGAGTGAGTATGCGTGTCACCGGGTCGAATACGTAGTTGCTTTGGTAGCCGTCCCGCAGACCGAATACGTAGCTGAATGCGGTGTGGAGTCCAAGTTGATAGGATATAACTATCTTGTGTTCTTCAAGAAGCTCGGGTCTGCGGTACATCAACTCGTTTAATGTGTAGCCCGGCAGCCGGTCCATAACGGTGTAGCTTAAATCATTCATACCCCCTTCTCCCGGCTTAAATCACTTAAACGTTTATGTGTTGATATGAATTGCCTGGCTGGCACGATTCTTAGGTCGAGTTCCCGAGCGATAACCGATGAAGCGGATTCATTGTATACGTCCCTGCCTTTTTTTTGGGGGTTCCCGCTTTTCCATAGAGCGTCCGGTTGGCGGGTTTTCTTGGATTCATCCCATACCTCAAGGCGGGCGAGCCGGGGATTATCCTCGAAATCGGTTTCAACGCGTTTCACGTA
>WJJK01000374.1 GCA_014729705.1 Candidatus Altarchaeales archaeon
CGTCTACGTAGTCAAAGAAACGTATCTGGATATAAGCCTTTCTTTAATCTCCTCAGCCAAACAAAAAAAAACGGATGTGACTGAGGTTTTATCCCACCCCCACGCGCTGGCCCAATGCCAAAATTATCTTAGGAGTCAGCTGCCTCAGGCGGTGTTGGCGGGTGTGGCGTCAACGGCCTCGGCAGTCGAGAAAATCAAAGACAAACCCGGGATGGCGGCGATTGCAATGACGTCGTCCGCAGCCGATGCCGGTATGCTGGTTCTTGCCGAAGACATACAGGATCAACCCAGCAGAACCCGTTTCCTAGCTTTAGACAGTAAACCCGGTGCGGGGGCGAAAACGTCCATAATATTCGCCCTCAAAGACAAACCCGGAGCCCTATATAATGTGCTTGGGGTGTTTGCAGAAAAAAAAATCAACCTAACTAAAATAGAATCGCGGCCTGCGCGAACCCGTCTTGGGGACTACATATTCTTCATAGACTACGAAAACCAAGGCATCGACGCCCAAAAGATCCTGGGGGAAATAAAATCCCAGACCACCTTCACAAAACACCTAGGCAGCTACTAAGCTCTTCAGCATTACTCTAGACAACGCAAGGTTTCGTCAACACAGCCGAAGAAGAATATCAAAATAAAGAATACTCCAAATAAACACATAAACGCCTGCTCCTACGTAACTCACTTAATTTAAACGCCTATATTATTTTATAACTCTTATTGTTTCTCCGTGGATTTTGTTTCTCACCCCCTGGTAAGGAAGGACCGCCTTTCTATGCGCCGTTATCAGGAGTCTACTGTAGGGCGTGCGATAGAGGCGAATACTCTTGTGGTTTTGCCAACCGGGTTGGGCAAGACTATTATCGCTGCTATGGCTGCTGCGCATTTCCTCCACAAAAATCCGCATAAGAAAGTGCTTTTTCTTGCGCCCACTAAACCCCTTGCCTTTCAACACAAAAAAACGTTTTCCGAGCTCCTGTTGATTGAGGAGTTTGAGGTGTTGACTGGGCAGACCCCCCTGATCCACCGTAAAAGAATCTGGCGTGAGAACAGGATTCTCTTCGCAACCCCTCAGACTATTGAGCGGGGGTTGAAAAGATACTTTGATTTGTCTGAAGTCTCCCTTTTGATTTTCGACGAAGCCCACCGGGGCGTGGGTAACTACAGCTACTCGCATATATCGAAAAAATATTTCGAGGTCAGCGATAAACCCCATACGCTTGGCTTAACCGCCTCCCCCTCATCTGATAAAGAAAAAATAGCGGAAATCTGCTTGAACCTGGGGTTCACTCGGGTTGAGGCAAGAAGCCCACAGGATGTTGACGTGAAACCCTATGTGGCTTCCGTGAAAATAGACTACGTTAAAGTAGATTTACCTGAAACTTTTTTGGAGATAAAAAAACTCCTAGAAGACATACTACGGGACAAGCTTAGGTTGCTTAAGTCCAGGAAATACATTGATTCCGCGGCATTAAACAAGGTAAACAAGCGCAGGCTCTTGGCGGTTCAATCTGAGGCGAGAAAAAAAATAACGGAAAACGGCGACTACAGCGGAGTGTCCCTTGCCGCCTCAGCAATCAAGGTAAACCACGCGTTAGATCTTTTGGAGACCCAGGGTCTGTCAGCATTATCCCACTATTTTGCGCGTTTAGGCAAACAACAAAGCGCGGCTGTAAGGAAAATACTTAGAGACAATCGTTTCATGAAAGCAAAGGTTTTAACCCAAAAACTAATTGAGGCCGGGGTGGAGCACCCTAAACTCGACGCCTTAGCAGACTTAGTAGCAAAACATAAAAACCAAAAAGTCCTGGTATTCACGCAATACCGAGATACAGTTGAAAGCATAATAAACGCGTTAAACGAAAAAGACATACTAGCATCCCCGTTCGTCGGCCAAGTGAGCAAGGGGGTCAAGCAGGGGATGAGCCAGAAAAAACAGATTCAAACCCTAGACAACTTCCGGGAAGGGAAATTCACCGCCCTAGTCTCAACCAGCGTGGGGGAGGAGGGGCTTGACATACCCCAAGTGGATTTAGTAGTATTCTATGAGCCGGTTGCAAGCGAAATCCGGGCTATACAACGGCGCGGGAGAACCGGGCGCACCCAGGCGGGTCGGGTGGCGGTTCTGGTTTCAAAAAACACCCGCGATGAGGGGATCCTATGGTCGTCCTACCACAAGGAGCGGAAGATGAAGAAACTCGTATCCGCCCTTAAAAAAGAGGGTTTAAGGCACCAAAAAAAACTCGACAAATACTTAGCCGCCAAAGCCGAAGATAATAAGAAATCATTCGGCCAAGCCAACCTGTCAGAATATAGTTTCACCGACGCAGACGAGGTCTTGGTTTACGCAGATTATCGGGAGAGGAACTCCCTGCTTCTGAAGACACTCGAAGAATTATGTGAAGTTAAATACGCAAACCTGCCTGTTGGAGACTTCATAGCATCGGATCTTGTGGCCTTAGAGAGGAAGACGCTGGAGGATTTCCTGCAATCAATAATAGATGGGCGACTGCTAACCCAAATCAGAGAACTAAAAAGAAACTTCACTCAACCCATATTGGTTCTTGAGGGAGCAGGATCACTTTACACCCTGCGAAACATCCATCCAAACGCGATACGCGGAGCCTTAGCCTCGGTGTCAGTGGATTATCGGGTGCCGGTTATTCGGGCTGAAGATGAGAGGGACACAGCCCAACTTATTTATCAGATAGCTCAAAGACAACAGGTTGAGAGAAAAAGAATGGTCTCTGTTCGGGGGGAACGCAAACCCTTTGATTTAGCCGAGAAACAACGTTTCATCGTGGAGTCTCTGCCCAACGTATCCGCGGTTTTAGCGGACCGGCTTCTGAGGGAATTCGGATCGGTTTCAGCGGTCTTTCAAGCTGACTCAAAAAAACTCATGAAAATCGAGGGCATAGGAAAAAAGAAGGCCCAACAAATAAGGGGTGTTTTGAAAACCCGCTATTCTTCTAATACTTAATGCAAAGTAGTAAATACCTTAGGAAGGTAAAACATGATGGATGATTCAAAGTCTCCTCTTGATGAATGGCGCAGGATACACACGCAAGAGCAATCCCGCAAAGAACGGATATCGGATCTTCGGCGCGTCATACTCAAGGAACAAACCAGACAGAATAAAAACGCCAAAAGCCTTCTTAGATTAATAGTCCACGGAGGCGAGTTAAACCAGGAAAACGCGTCACAGATGCTTGGAGTCGACCAAAAAATAGTAACTAAGTGGGCTGAAATACTTTCAAACAGGAACTTGATTGAAATAGATGGGGCAAAGAAAAACCCATTATATAAGCCTACTAAAACCCTTTTGAAAAAAATCTCGGCGTATGAACAAAAAAAACACCGTCAAAAACAAACCCCGCTACTTCCCCCAACACCCTGCCTTGGGGAGGAGAAAAAAACGTTCATAGAAACCCATAGAAACTACGTGGACTTATCCGATGAATTAGCCGAGAAAAACCAGAAAATAAGCAGCCTAAAAGACTCTCTTGAAAAAGAAAAAAACCTAAGGAAACAGTTGACGCACAAACTTGAGGAATTACAGGGGAAATCCGAGACAGAAAAGATTAAAACACTCAAAGACCGTCTTAATCGGGAACACAAAGAAAGACTTAAGGTCGAGGAGATACTTAAAAAAGAAAGACAGCAGGCGCAAAAGAGAAAAAAGGAAATACAAAAACAACAACAGTCAAAGGCAGATGAACTAAAACACAGGGCAAGGCAGATCCAGGAGAAAGAAAAAACGCTTCAGGAGGATGAGGAACTAGACATACTCTTTGGCGATGACCCGGTTGATGAACGCATAAAACAGAGTCAAACCCTGTTGTCTGAGATACTTGATAAACTCAGGTCCAAGTCAACCAACCCCCGGTTGATGGAGCTTGCTAGGATGGAGCAGGAGCTCCTTGACCAAATCAAGGAAGAGCACAGGAAAACCCGCCAAACCCGGGAGCTTGAATCCCTATCCCAGACAAAGGGGGATGTAACGAAAACCGTTGCATTAACCGTCTCGGAAGAGGAAGACCGGGGAAAACCAATCACCCCCCAAGAAGAAGACACCCCCCCATATGACTCAAACACGGCTGAACACAGGCCTACTAAAGAAGCTAAACAATCCCCGGACCACAATACTAAAACCTCTGGGAAACTAAGTCACGGCTTGGGGGACATACCTGAACCCATAGCCAAGGAAACAGAAGCCGAAAAACCGGTTGAAACAGAAAAACCAAAACCCCAACCACCCGGGCACCTAGAAAAACAAAGCTTAATCGAAGATGAAATCCCCAACGAAACCAAGATAAAATTCACGCCCCCCGCAGGTGAAGCGTCGTTAATCAATTTGATGGAGCTTCTGGGCGAGAGAAAACAAACATCCTTCAAACAAGCCCAAACAGAGCTTGGGGTCTCTGAGGATAAACTGGACGGGTGGGTTGAACATCTTTCTGAGAAAAAGATAGTTGAAACCCAGAAACCAATCATTGGCTCCAAAAAAATATTGTTATCCCCCCACATGAGCATAGAAGCCCTCAAGGAATTGATTGACGCCGCTAAAATCCGTCAGGAGCTTAAGAACCTGAAATAAACACGCTTTTATTTCATATATATAC
>WJJK01000375.1 GCA_014729705.1 Candidatus Altarchaeales archaeon
TACATCATACCAGCCGTCCTGGTCGTCACAGTCTTCAACAAATGAATCAAGGGGCACACAACCATCGTCTTCATCGCAGGTATAAGTGGTTTCCCATATTTCTTCAGTAGAATCTTTGCAGTATTCATCCGTCCTGCCGCAGTCTGTTGGAGTCCAGCCACAACCACAAGTATTATTTAAGTCACAGAAACCTTGCTGGTGGATGTTGCCATCACAGTAGCTTTCACAATCAATGTCCCCTTCTTCATCACACTCTGCATCACATCTGTCTGGGGCAATATCGCCATACCCTGCCACAAAAGGAACTGTATCATTCATATCATTATCGCAACAGTAGTGTGTATAAGTGCAATCATCGAATACAATGCCATTACAAACACCATTTTCGTCACAGGTTTTAATCAAGTCTTGCGCATAATCGTAAGTAAAAGATTTTCCATCAGGGTTTTGGTCGCAACCATCCGGACAATCAAACAAACCACAACTTGCATCTTCTGTTGAACAATACTTGTAATCGTTTTCACTTCTATCTAAATCGCAAACATACGTTCCGTCACACTCTCCATACAAGGGGTCTCCTTCACCAACTCCACAAGCCACATCAGTGACCACGCCGTCGCAGTCGGGGTCTTCGCAGTCGGTTAGTCCGTCGCAGTCGTTGTCTACGCCGTCGCCACAGCTTGTTTCAGGTGTCTCGCTTGCTGTCTGGAGTGCGGGTTCACTGTCGCATTCCTCGCATTCATCATCGAAGCCGTCGCCGTCGCTGTCGGTTCCGGCGGGAGCGCAAACCGCGGCCGGGTCAGAGGGACATTCAGGATCCGTACATTGACAGTCGATGCATAGATTAGACAAGCTAGGACACATAACATATATTTCCCCGCCATTATCAGGGTAACAACCGTCTAGGTGGCTGCAGAAGACAGTGTCACATTCTATGTTGTTTACACATTCCGCACCACACTCATACGCGCAGGTGTCATAGTTACAGTAACTAGAATCCTCTGTACAGTGGTTGCCGGAATATTGGTTGATAAACGGGTTATCACATTTCTCACAGAAATAACAGCCACAATCATTACAGTTTGTTTCGCTGTTGTCGAAGCTGCCACAACCAAGAGGAGTGTAGCCTACACATACTCCAACGCCTGTATCAGGGTCAATGTCGCAGGTACCATATCCACATGTATCGGCGCAGTCTGGGCTGGTAGTGCAGCTTTGACCGTTTGTGTTCGCGGATACGGTGCTTACGCTAATGGAGGCTAGGAGGGCAAATAATACACACGTTACTAGGATTTTTCTCGCGGATGCTTGGGCTTTGTTTGCCTTTGGCGCAAACACTTTCCTTCCCCAAAGGGATCCTCCAAAATTCTTCCAAATATTTTGTGTTCCTTTTTCGTGTGCTTCCATTTATGTTTCCTCCATTAACAAAAAACTGTTTTTAGTTTGATTCATACGAGAAAAAGCGTCTACTCTGTTTGTGGTTTCAGAGAAGCTGTTACAGTCATTGCGCAGGTTAAATGCGCTGATACTTTTTGATGCATGCATGTTGTGTCAACCACCCTCCCAAAAAAAAGAGAGAGAAAATCTGAATAATGTATAGCAATCCAGCTTTAAAAATAAACAAGTTCCCCAAAAAAGAGTATAAAAACAGATTAGTATCTAAAAATGAACTAGAAATGAACTAGAGGGATTTTTACACAAAAAAAAAAGAATATTAACAATAAAATATTTGTGAAACATTTTTTGAATGATATTTAAACACCATGGAGTAATAAATAAATATTAAGTTCAACCAGACTATGAAACTCGACTCCCTTGACCTTGAAATACTAAAACACATGCAAGACAACGCCCGCGTAAGCCTGAGGGAGTTGGGGCGTAAACTCGAGAAACCCCATACAACCATATTCTCCCGCGTCAACCGGCTGCAGGAAAACGGTTTGATACAGAAATTCTCGGCAGTAATACACCCCAAAGACGTGGGGCTGAAAGTCGGACTACTGTTCATAGACAGCCCTCCAAGCCAATCACGGGACCTAGCCCAACAAATCGCGAAACTAGAGGAAGTAAGCCACGTCTACCGCACCTTCGACGGGAAAATCATCGCCAAAGCCCTCGTCCCAGACCTAGAAGGACACAAAGGCTTGGAGGAGTTCCTGGCGAAAATAGACCACCAAAACATGCAAGTATACCCCATAGACGAAATACTCAAACACGAATCCACCATCCACGACGACGCACTGGACAGACTCAACAAAGAAAAACAATAAAAATATCAACAAAGAAAAACAATAAAAATATTTTCTATAAATAAATATACTTAATAAAGGCTTGGAAATAAAAAAAAAAAACTAGGCCACCCATAAAA
>WJJK01000376.1 GCA_014729705.1 Candidatus Altarchaeales archaeon
CTGCGTAACCGGAATCCTCGATTACCTGGGTTTCCTTCTCGCCTATGAGCGCTAAACCCACTTTCGCTGCCCTGCCTCTTCGGCCTTTTTCGGATGCAAGTCTCTTAAGCTCAAGGTAAACGCTTTGGGGTATGAAAAACTTTGTTTTACCTGGGTGAAGATGTTCGATCTCCTGGAAGACGTCGATTTTATGGGTTTGGGGCAGCAGAAGGAGGTTGGTGTCTAACAGTATTTTATTCACTCTATGACTTCCCCGTATCCGATTAGATGCCATCTGGGGCCTATTCGGCGGTTTATCGCGACTTTACCCCCCTTCTGGGCGCATACAGGCAGCTTCAGTTTAACCTCAACCTTCCCCGGGTCTGTTACAACCCCTACCGTCACCGCCGATCCTGCGGAAAGCATTAGGGGCTCCCCCTTGGATATGGGCTTGATTTCCTCTTTCCTCCCTACAAGCCGTTCAAAGAGGTTTACCTTGAATTTCAGGGTCTGCCTAACAGGTGGCAGGGATTTTGGGGCGCCAATCATGTTGCCTGAGAGGTTGTCGCTTTTGGTTAGTGAGGGGTCAAGTTCAGTGCCGATTGCGATCAACCCTCCAGGGTGCACTGAATCGAAGTTATTACCTCCTTCAGACAAACTCACGACCTTGGTGGTGAGGGGTTGGCTTGCGTTGTTTTTACGGTAACCTGGTTTCACCTCTATCTCGTCTCCGACATTTATTTTACCGCATATCAGGGATCCGCCGAGTACTCCTCCAACCAGGTTCTTATATTCCGCTCCCGGCTTGTTTATGTCAAATGAACGCGCAATATACATCAGGGGTTTTTTCTTAAGGTCTCTTTTGGGGGTGGGGATGTATTCTTCGATCGCCTCAATCAGAAGGTCTACGTTGGCGTTGTGGTGGGCTACGATGGGGATTATCGGAGCGTCTTCTGCGATGGAGTTCTTCACGAATTCCTTGATTTGTTTGTAGTTTTCCTTTGCTTTTTCCTTTGAAACCAGATCTATCTTGTTTTGGGCGATGACGATGTTTTTCACTTCAAGTATCTCTAAAGCCATAAGATGCTCTTGGGTCTGCGGCTGCGGGCAGTCTTCGTTGGCGGCTATCACAAGCACTGCTCCATCCATTATGGCTGCGCCGGAGAGCATTGTAGCCATCAGGGTCTCGTGTCCGGGGGCGTCGACGAAGCTCATGCGCCTTAGGAATTTCGCCTCCCCGCCGCATTCCGGGCATTTGGGTTCCGTGGTGTACCCGGGTTTCCCGCATCCCTTGCAGAAATAGATTTCGCAGTTGGCGTATCCCAGGCGTATTGATATGCCTCTTTTTATTTCTTCGCTGTGTTTATCGGTCCAAACCCCCGATAAAGCCTTCGTGAGGGTTGTCTTACCGTGGTCTACGTGCCCTATTAATCCGATGTTTATCTCTGATTGATGGGAAGTCAATCTATTGCTCCTCCTTGGAGGCTTCTTCTTCCGCCTCCCCCCTGCCAAGCAGTTCCTCTATGCTTTTTTTGCCTGTTTTAGTTATCTTCGCGTTCACCTGCACGATGTTGTCTCCGATCTGCTGGCCGTGCACCCTTTTCTTCCTGCGGGTTGTGTTGGATTTGAAGCCCTGCCCCCTAAGTGAGAGTATGTCTTTGCCGCTGTCTCCGTCAACGCCTTTTCTCATCGGGAAACCGGATTTATCGGATCCCCCTGTAACCATTATCTCATATCCCTTAAGCCCCAAAGCGTCTGCGGATATTACGTCCCCTATTTTTTTCCCCTTTAGTGCCTGTGATTTTTCCTCGTCAGCCTGGATTTGGTAGGCCCTCCCATCCTCTGGGTTTGATAAAACGATTTTGTATTCCATTTTTTTTTGAATCTCGGTAACCTCAGAGACATATTATCTGAGGCATTGAATAAAAATATGAGAACCCTAGTTCCCCCTATACTGGATGGCTGCAAATACCGGGCCCTTAAGGGATATCCTCTTGTTTTGGGATTCAATGTATCTTCGGGCCTTGGATTGGACATGGATGTTCACGTCTTGAGGGGATTTAGCCATCTTAACCTGTAGGTAACCCTGCCTTCCCCCCTCCTTTATTTGTTCCTCTGTTTTTTTCGCGAAATAGGCGCATACGGCGTCAAGGAAACCGAATGAAAGTTTCACGCCACCCTCTTTTATTTTAGAAATGTCGTATTTCAGTTTCCCCGCATCCTTAGGAAGACCATATACCTCCCCTTTGAAAACGTATACCTCGTTTTCAGCTGCCGGGCCGAGGAGCTTGGAGTTCTCCTCCCGCTCAACCACGTCAACGGCCACCTCAACCCCCGCTAACTCCCCCTTCCAGGCGGGTATCCTGCAGGGTGATTTCTGTTTGGCGTTGTCTTTGAACGCCTTCACTAACGCCTCCTTCAGGTTCTTGCCCTGCTGGGTTTCAGGGCTCTCGTCGATGGATATGTTTTCTGCGATCTCCTCATCCGACAGCCTCAGGCTGGAATAAAATTGGGGGTAGAGTATTTCCCTCACATCCTCTCGGCCTGTTTGCTGCATAAGTATTCTTTCAAGACCGAATCCGAGGTTGAATACGTTGACGTCTATGTCGTAGTTGGCTAACGCTATGGGGCTGTACATCCCACAGTCTGCTATCTCCACCTCCCCTGAATAGATTTCATACTCAAGCCCTGGGGCGTAGTAGTTGGAGGTCCCCTTCTTTTTCTCGAACCTAAGCTCTGTGAACCCCAGGCGATTTAGTATCTCCTGCGTAATCTCTAACCCTCCCTCAAACCCCAGGTTTCCGTCTGCAATAACCATACTACCTCCGTAGTGGGCTCTAAGGTGGGAGGCGTCGATTCTCTGCTCACGCCTGAATCTGACTCCCACCGAAAAAAGCTTAACAGGCAACCCCCTCTGCCCCAGAAGCGATTTTAGTGTGAGAAACCAGGCTCCAGTCATATGAGATCTTAACGTCTGTTTTGAGGCTACCGGCTTTATCTGCCTGAATTCAGGGAAAAGGGAAAGTATTTTCGAGGCCGTATCCTCGCCTAAATTTAGTTCAACCACCATGCTTTCGACGAAGTCATCCCCCTCCACCTCCCCCTGCCGGTATCTTCGAAGTATCTTCTGAAAGCCCTTGAAGTCGAAGCCCTCATGTATCCCCCTTATCTGGTCTTTTTTCTCTTCAGACAAGCCGATGTCGGGTCTAGGCAACCCCGCAAGGTAATAGCATCGATCAAGTATCACCGGCGCCTCAGGTCCGTATTGCTTGTATACGTCCTCCTCTGAGATGAAGTAGGGGTTCTCCACTTCATCGAACCCCAGGCCAAGAAATATTTGTCTAACCTGCTGCGTTAACTCGTGTATGGGGTGGGGTTTCCCCCCCTCCCCTAAATAGTTTGCACCTGATTTTTGGGGTATCTGTTTTGCGGTTTCAACCCACGTTGAGTGGAAATCGGCTTTAGCCCTTCTCTTAATCTCTTTGGGGTTGAAATCCATCGTCACGGTGGTGCTTATGTTGGGAGGTTGGCGGTATAAAATTGGGCTACGAACTGTTGATACCCGTTTGCAATAAGTATCCCGATGATTATGTATAAAACTCCTTTTTTGATTTCATTCCTCTCTTGTGCAGCGTCTGCTATAATCCATTTGATGCCCAGGAAAACCAGCATCAACGCCCCCAGGATGTTAGCCACACCCACAAGACCCGATAAATCCACGGGGGGGTCTGCCTGAACCGTCTGCGCTATCAACAATACAAACAAAAAAACGTATACCTGGTTTTTCATGTTTTCCATGCGCGTAACATATGGTTTTTGTCGCTAATAACCTTTTTTTCAGGCGCACAGAAGATAAAGAATCACGTTCCCCCCCACAAAAAGCAGAAGCAAACCTATAAGAATATATATTATGCTTCTTTTCGCGTTGTCTTTGCTTTGAGGGTCTTCGGCCATCATCCACCGCATGCCTGCTATAACAGTGAAAAGCAATGCGAGTATGGTTCCTATCTGGTGTAATCCACAGATTATTTCCGCCCAACACTTTATGTATTCTTTTTGTTCGGGCGTCGTCTCCCCGCACATTACTTTCACGGAGTTGAGGCAGTTGGGGGAGGGGTCGCATCCTGCTTGGGCGAACCCGACTGCAAGAAAGGCAGCCAGAAGGCAAGCGAGTTTGTTCATTGTTTTTTGGGTTCGTATCTGCTGCATGTGCTGCAGAACCACCGGCTTTGCAGGCTGTCGTCGACGATGCTGCCTTCGGCTATCTGGTTGTTTGCGCATCTTCTCCCGCTGCGGTGTCTGCAGTCGCCTCGATCCCTTAACTCCATCTTTTTTTTTATTTAGAAGTAGCTTTGCAGTTTAGCGAGTGCCTCGTCTCTTGTGATCACCAGCCCGAATTGGTCTTGGTAGTCTCTTTTCAAAACGGGGTTGGATACGACGTAATAGTTTTCATCGTATTTCTGCATTACACTGTTTTTCTGCTGCATGTTTTCGATGCTTTTCTTCAACCCCACGTCGGCTTCAACCTCCACTGCAATCAACTTCCCGTCCCCGCTTGTGAAGGTTAGGTCCGGCAGTCGAGTGTGGTGCATGAGGGCGGTGTCCGTGAATTGGGAGAGCGCCTCATAAAGCAGGTACTGTAGGACGAAGTGTTCGTCTGTCTCGTCGGTCTCGTTTTTTATGAGGAAAAGCTCGCTTTCGCCTGTCAGGTTCTTCACCCTAACCTCCTCGAAGTCTCGCTCCGATAGCATCTGTATCTGTTCATCGGTTAAATCCGATTTATGCTGTAGCGGGCGGTTCACGTCGAATTCCCTGACCAGTCTCTTGCCTTCAGGCCGCTTCAGATTCTGGTACATGGCAAGCTCATCCGGTTTAGTGGTGATTATTCGATGCTCCTCCGGGGAGGCGGTTATGTATATCGGGATTCTTGTGTTTTCAGCGATCAACAAGGCTGTGCCTGCTGAGGCGGTTTTCAGGAATTGCTCCTCCGCCCGGTTTATGTGGAACTGCTCCACAATCTGGTCGATTATCGACGTATCCTGTTTCAAAAGGAATTTGGTGGCGGTGTTGGTTAACACCGCCCGGCCCGCTCGGGAGACTAACACGTCCTCAACGTCCTGGGTTATCATCACTAGTCCTAGGTTGAATTTCCTGCAGGTTTTCACAAGACGCAGTACGTATTCCGCTTGGTCTCCTGCGGACAATACCGTCCAGGCCTCATCTATCACAAGTATTTTTCTTTCCTTGGATTTCTTCATCTGGGTGTAGACGTATTCCAGAAGCAGGAACATGACTGTGCCTTTGCCTATGTCGGGGGCGTCTTTTATGTCGAAGGATATCATGCGGTTGCTTAAATCGATTTTGGTTTTCTGGTTCAGGAAACGCATGGGCCCGAAGACGTAGGCTTTAAGCCGGTTCACAATCGACATGGCGGGGGCGTATATTATTTCTTTGCTTGATTTAGTCAGCGGCAGCACTTCATTGTATAGGTCTTCTAGTATCGGCGGCTCCCTGCTCCAGGTCTTCGGATCCTTTGTTATGCCTTTTTCTTCGTAGGCTCGGTTTATTGTTTCATCTAGTATCGCTCTCTGGGGTTCCGTTAACTCCCCCAGAAGACAGCGGAAGAACGCCAGAAGCGAGAGCTTCTTCTCATCCAGGGTTTGGTCTGTTAAGTCGAAGGGGTTGATTACGCTTTCTGAGTCGGGGGCGATTCGGATGATGTCTCCGTTGAATGTTTTGATTAAGTCCGTGTATTCCGCCTGGGGGTCTATGACGTTTATGGAGACGCCTTCCATGAACTCCCTCATCAACATCAACTTTATTGAATAGCTTTTACCTCCGCCTGAGGTTCCAAGCACAAGGGTGTTGGGGTTGGAGAGTTTCCAGGGGTCGATGATGATGGGTATGCTGTTGTAGGCGTTGAATCCGATTAACACTCCTGTGGCGTGTTGCTCGAGGCTGGTTATGGCGAAGGGGAAGCATGCGGCGGCGGCCGAGGATGTGATGTTTCTTGTGACCTCCAGACTGTCTTTGCCTACTGGGAGGGTGCTTTTTAGGGCTTGATACATCTGGTAGTTGGGGATTTTGGGGGTGATCATGATGGAGTTCATTGTGTCCATGATTTTTTTGGTGTTTTGGTCAAGCTCCTCCTTTTGATAGGATTTCGAGTCGATGTATAGGCTTATGTCAAACATCTTCTCAGTCCCCTGCTGGATTAATGATAAAAGCGCCATAGTGTCTTGGTGTTGTTGTATGAGGCTTTGGGGTATGATTTTACCTTCAGTCTCCATGGCGTATATGTCTGTTTTCTGTTTTTTGATTTCGTTTTCCAGCATCTTCACGGTGGTGTCGATGGTGTAGGGGAATATATGTATGGACAGGTCGAAGTCCATGTTCATCTGTATGAGGCGGGTGAGCCATCCCGGGTCCACGAGCCTTGGGTATTTTATTGCCGTGATGATCTGGTGGTACTTGGTTATCTGGATGTCTTTGGGGTGTATTTGTATTGTGGAGGGGGAGGTCAGGTATTCGATTAACCGGTCCTCGTATTCTTCATAGGATTCTGTGTCTTTTTTCTCGCTTGAACCCGAAGATAGGAATGGTATGTTCATATTCTTTATCCGCCTGCTTGGGGTGTCTGTGTTTTCTGTTCCAACTCTTTTTGAGCCGTCTTATAGGGTTTGGGCGCGCTCTTCCACATGCGTCGATACATTGTGATCGGGCTGATGTATCTATCGTACACCTCAAAGGTTTCTGTGAAGTAGCTTGAGTAAAGGTTTATGAGTTGGTGGGTGTTCAGCCTCTCGGAGACTATGCCTGATATGGATAATCTGCTTATTAATTCTTCGCACTGGGTTTCCAGGCCCTCTATAGTCTGTTTTTCTCTGGCACGTTTTTTGGCTGGAACAATTATGTAGAAGTGGCGGTCGTTTATCTGGTTGGATGATATGTATGATTTCATGTATTCTGAGAAGTGCTCAAAATAGGCTAGGGCCACGCGGTCGTCTCTTTGAAGTATTCTCCGCTTAAGATGTCTTAGGTAGTCCTCTAAATCGAGGTTCACGCTTCTCATCACAATCTGTATCGGGTAGTTCAAACCGTTTAGGAATTCCAGGAAACCGTATATCACAGTGTCTTTGTCGTTTTCGCTTAGGATTCCGAAGTTGATGGGCGTCACCCCTAAAACACCAAGTATCCTCCCGTCTTTCAGGTATACCGCGTCTGCGCGTATGCTTTTTATGTTCATGAGTTTGCGTGCGGCGGGGCTTATCCATGAGGAGGTTTTCTCCTGCCGCATGAAGTTGAACATGTTCAGAAGCAGTTTGTCTAAATCGAACATGGCGAATGAGCCGCCAAGCAGGGCGAAAGCCAGAGCCAGCACCTGTCTTAGGGGGTCTGCGACTACGTTGCCGAAGTAAATCCACCCCCCGATTCCCAAGCCGATTGCAAGGTAGATGCTTTGTTTTATTGTGAAGGGGCCGACTAGTCTCTCCTCGTATTTGATGTTTGCGGGTATCGCGTATGGCATAGTATGGTTTTTTTTTGGTTGAATTTATTATTTGTTTTCGAGCTTCATTAATAATATCTTTGTTCGGCTTCAATGGCTTTCAGTTCACTCATCTCCTGCTTGACTTGTTTTTCTATTTTCTCCTCCTCCTCCACTGTGAAGCGGTCGTATCCTATGACTTCCTCCTCCAAATCCTCAAGCTGTTTCTGCCTTTTCTTCACGTCTTTTTCGAATTGTTTTTCGGCGTAGATTTCTTCATCCACGTCTTCGAAAAGCAGTTCAGCACGGTCTTTGAATTCTTTTTTCACCCACCAAAGCTGGGATCGTTTGGCTATCTCGTTAATCCGGTTTTGGCATCTTAATAGCACGTTGTCGTAGTACCACATATATCCTTGGCGGCTTTTATCGTCCAACAGATCCCAGGAGGTGATCCGGAATCTAGGGTGTATCCCGTGGTTTATGTAATTTATGCGCTCGGTTTGGTTGGTTTGATTTTTATTCCAAAAAGGCAGGCTCTTTTTTTCTTTATCCTCTAATTCCTGATCCAGGGTATGCCAAAGCCACTGGCGTCTTAGCTGTAAATCCATTAAAACCTTTTTCTCCTGCTCATCCTCCCCTGTTTTCTCAAGCTCCCTGAGCCTTTTCTCGCGGGTGGGGGTGGTTTTCTCAAGCTCCTCGTATTCTTTTTTCATCCGCTCAACCTCGTATCCCTTAAGCCCGGGGTTAAGCCACCTTAGGGGTTTGGGTTGTTTTGATTGCGCTCCCTTAACCAGGAAGTGGGTTATCGCGGTTTCGTTTTGGCTTAAACCGTGTTCCCCCCACTTCTCCACCAGTTTTCTGAGTCTTCTTATGTCCAGGCTTTCATGCACCGCGTTGATGAAGCCGGTGTTTTGTTTGGGGGTGGTTTTCTCTGTCGCCAGCTTGCCGGCCCGCCCGAGGGTGTAGCCCCCCCCTATCTTGTTTGCCACGTTTGCGGCCGCGTTCTGGGGGGCTTTTATGTTCCATACCCCCTCCTTCAGGGATAACTCCACTTGGCCGCCGAAGAACTGAGCCAC
>WJJK01000377.1 GCA_014729705.1 Candidatus Altarchaeales archaeon
CCCCCCCACACATAGCCGACACAACCCAACGGAGTGTTTAGGTTAAGTGCGTAATTCAAAGTCTCCTCCCTCTTTTTCGCGCATAGGACTCAAGCGATTCAAAAAGATCCTGATCAGCTCCTCTGGGTGTGAACATAATCCGTTTTTCTACGCCCCCCTCCTCGTATACTACCTCCACACCCCGGCTACTTTCTTCGGCTGAAATAATCTTTTCAAGAAGAATCTGGCGGAACAATCCCTGAGTATGTATGCTGCCCCCCCAAAAAACCCCTAAATCACATAAAACCACGCCCACAGGCTCTCCCACTAAATTTTTGTTGTCATCTACCTCACATTCAAAGGTGTGAAACCCCTCCGAGCAAGCCAGTTCATCCCATAAACTATCTATATCAAAAACCATTTTCTTTTACGGAATTGATTCTTACTGGGTTGGCCAAAGAATCATGTTTTTCTTCAGAATCCGCTCGGGGATGTTCACTTCCACGACAGTAGTTAAACCCCTGTTAGGGCTTATAGTGAACCTGCCGTTAACATCCTCAACCCCTGAAATAGGGTTGCTGTATATTATTTCAGCCATATCCCCCACAGAGAAGTAATCCTGCTCCCACTTAAAGCCCCGCCTAGTGTATGTTACGGTGTACGTACACTGCGGATCCTTTGGGTTAGGCCCATAAGTCATTGTGCAGTTGACAACATCACTTGAAGATATTATGGTGGTTTCATTGAAATGTATGGTGGGGTTCTTCTCCCCGGAACGAATCACGAAAATCAGTTTATCGATCTTCCTATCGCCGTTGTTGTCCCTGCCCCTGACGTATTCAACTATAACTGGGTGGCCTATCCTCTCGTCAGTATTCTCCCTCTCAGGCAGCTTCTTATCCAATTCCTGGGTGGTCTGCATCAAAGCAAAAACAATAAACAAACTCCCTAAAACAACAGCCACGAAAACAATCATAACGCTGAAGCCCATCAAACCCTCATTGGAGTCAAACACCCTAGACATCACAAATACATTAGGATTAACGTTTATTAATAGGATGCTGTGGAGGGCTATATACTTTTGAACCTCAATAATTAAACTGTATGGATGAAAACGAAGCCCGCATAAGGGAGGACCGCAAAGCCTTGCGCCAACTGTTAAGTCAATCGGAATCTGCGAGATCCGAACTACTATCTAAGACCTCCAGCCTTGAATCCAAGACTCATAGGATAGAGAGCTTCAAGAAAGAGGCGCTTGAAATTCTCCAGGACCTCAAAAACCAAAGACAGCAACTGGAATCCGCATACGGAAAACTAACGGAGCTTGAGAACATGAAAGACGAGTTCATATCCATCACAACCCATGAGCTTAAGACACCGCTAACACCCATTAAACTCCAAACCCAGATGTGGCTTTCAGGATTATACGGACCCCTCGATGAACGCCAACAAAAGAGCATGAAAATAATGCTTAGAAACACCGAGAGACTGCTTCACCTAATAGACGATCTGATGACACTCGCCAAACTAAACGCCCATAAACTCAAATTCGAATTCCAAGACCTCGACATAAACCAATTAATAACGGACGTAGTAACAGACATGAAGGAGCAGGCTGAGGAAAAAAACATTTACCTCAAATACGAAGTATCCGAAAAACCATTACTCATCCACGCAGACCCCCAACGAATCATGCAAGTAATAGTAGACCTAACCAACAACGCAATCAAGTTCACAGACGAGGGGGGCGTCACAATCAAAGCCAAGCAACAGAGGGGATACGTCATAATATCCGTCCAAGACACAGGCATAGGATTACCCCAAAACGACCTAGACAACATATTCAAAAGATTCTATCAATCCGACCACGGAATCACGCGAACCCGCGGAGGCTCAGGATTAGGACTTGCAATAGTCAAAAGCATCCTAACCCGACACGGATCCCGCATCTGGGTGGAAAGCAAAAAGGGGCGGGGCACAACCTTTTATTTTTCGTTTCCAAAAATACATGGAGGATAAAAAAACATGAGCCAAAAAATACTGGTAGTAGACGATGAAGCCGACATCAGAAACTCCGTTAAAACCCTTCTTGAGGCAATGGAATACGAGGTCCGGGAAGCAGAAGACGGGGAAACCTGCCTCAAAACCCTTGAGGAATACCACCCCAACCTAATATTGATGGATTTCTTCATGCCCAAAGTGAGCGGCAGGGAGACCATAAAAAAAATACGGGAGAAACCCGAAAACCAGGACATAAAAATAATTTTCCTAACTGTCGCGGAATTCAGGGGCGAAGAATACATGCAGGAATTCGAAGACCTAAAAATAGACGACTACATACAAAAACCCATAGACACACAAGAACTCTTATCCCGAGTGAAACAGACACTACAATAAAAAAAAGGGGAAGATGGCGTTAGACAAAGTTCAATGGGCTCACACAAACAACAAAACCATCGAGGCCATTAAGTTCGGAGACCTTGATCCAGCGTGCACAGCCAAAATCACTCAAGCCTCTGAAACCAAAAAAATAGTTTTCATGGCCATACCCTCCTTCTCATACAAGGAATGGATTCTTAAAACCACCCAGCTTCTCACAGAAAAAAACCACCGCATAGGATACGTCACATTCGTTTGGTCGCCTGAACTTCTCACCAAGGATTTCGAGGAATTCAACCGAAAAAACCCAGACAAAATACGCCAAGAAAAAATATTTTTCATAGACGGAACCAGGAAAAAAAACCCACCCCAAAAAGGCCTACTCTCAAGACTAGGTTTAGGAGGGGAAAAAGACAGCCTAAACCGCATCTATTTAGAGTCATTCAAAAACGCCCAAACCCTCTCAAACGAAGTAATAACCTCCCTCAAAGACGACGTAGTAGACATAGCCTTAATAGACACACTCGCCATGTTATCCTACTACTGGGGAGACAACATGCAGGTACTGAGATTCGCCCACAACCTAATACACTCACTTCTAGACAAAAAAATAAGGGCGGTATTCCCCTTCCCCATCGAAACATCAAGCATAGAGCTTGCCCGAGACCTGCAGATGTTCGCTGAATCCGTGATAATAATCAAATAAGAAGCGGATACTCCGCCACATCCTCCCGGCCATCAACCATAGATCTTCTTTTAATAAACCCCTTCCTCTTAGCCTCAACCCTGGCTTCAGCTGCAGACATCCCCTCCGGAATCTCCAACTCACGTATCTCAAACAAATAATCAACCTCAGCCTCCCTGAAACCCGGTTTCTCCTCGAAAAAAACCTCCTCAACAAAACCCTCTAACGCCTCAAGTGGCAGCGTCGCGGAAACAAAATCCGTCTTCCTTTTCTTACCCGGCTTAGGCGGCTTCTTGCCGCACTTAATCCTGGCTGAAACTTTTTCTCTGGGAACCAAACTCAATAAAACAAAAACATCCTCAAGCCCCCCATAAACCCGCCTTAAAACCGCGGCGGGAACCTCGCCCCTGATTTTCACCTGAAAAAAACCCTTCTTACTCGAATCCTTATACTCCAAACCCAATTCATCCAAAACAGGTCTAAAATCCCTTTTACCATAAATTCCTCCATCAACCTTGAAATCACAGTCAACATCAGATACAACTAAATCCCCTAAATAAGTCGCCCACTCATAACTAGCCTTAACCTTAACATCCTTTTTCACCTTACAACACAAAAAAGGACCCTCAAACTCCCCCCTACTGTATCGAACGAAAAAATCATGAACCCAAGTAGAAGGCTCACCCACACACAAACTCTTAAGATAATGCATGTCAAATAATATCACCTCAACAAAAATAAATAAAAAAAAAGATGCTAGCCGAAGCAACACAAATACAACTATACGGACTCATCTTCCTATTCGGTTCCTACACAGTATCAAGCCTATCGGATCTTAGACGCCTAGCAGCCCAAACCGACTTCGCCGAAGTCTGGGGACTATACACCGCAATATTCTTCCTAATAGACGCAGCACAAGCAGCAGCCCAAACCGAAACAATAACCTACCTCACAATAAAATGGATGCTCATACTAGCCTTCGCAGCAGCAACCGCAAGCACCCGAATCTACATAAGACTATCCCTTATGGACGTAACAGCCATAACAGCCTTATGCGCAACACTACCCCCCATACAAACAATAACCGCAATCATACTAATTGCCGCCCTAAACGAAATACTCACACCCATACTAAAATCCCTAGCGCAAACCGGCGCCTACCCCTTCCTACCTATAGTCTGGAGCACAAACCTACTGTTAATAACAATAAACCTACTGCAAATACCCCAAACCCTAACACCCCTAATCACCTAAAAAACCAAAAACAATATAAAACCACAAAACACCTATTACTACAAACCAAGATTTTTATGCGAAGCGTAAAAAAACTTGACCTAAAAAACCAAAAACCACAACAAAAGCGATTGTGGGGATAAGCGTGGGTCGGAGTTTCCCGACAGGAAAAAGACGGGATTCGCTGAAGCTCACCCCCCCTACAACAAACAAAAACCAAAGGGGTTGTGGGGTAACCTGGCATCCTAGCAGGCTCCAGCGGAACCCCTTTTCTTTTAGAAAAAGAAAAGGCGTTTCATCCCCAAAAGAAAACTAATCAACAAGAAAACGGGGAAAAAACCTAAACAAAAATAAACTGGAGCGCAGAGCAGCCCATAAAAAAAGCTGTGATGAAGACAAAAAAACAGGTCAAAGGCTAAACTGCCTGAAACAAAAAAAAACCGGGATCCGGAGTGACCTGCCGATGGGGGTTCAAATCCCTCCAACCCCACTGTCACGCCCAGTGGATATGCGGGAGCCAGATTCGCTTCCGCTCACTGGCTCATAAAAATACTGGGTGAAGGTTTTGTATATGATTAATTTATTCAACAGCGACCCTGATGTCTACATAAAAATTTTTTTTTGGTTTTTAGGGGGTTCTCCCAGTATTTTTTTAAGGTCTTGTTCTGGTGTTGTTATGGGTTTGATGTCGAATTTGTCTGCTAGTAACTGCATTACATTGGGTGTTAGGAATGAGGGCAGCGTTGGTCCTAGGCGGATGTCCTTAACACCCAGAG
>WJJK01000378.1 GCA_014729705.1 Candidatus Altarchaeales archaeon
TCCGAAGGCAGTGCCTTTCCGTGGCGAACTACGCATACCTCCACTTTAATCAGAGTATTTATTTTTTGAAGGGGTTATTAAGTTAACCATGAAGGTTGGACGGGTTTTTTATTTCGACGCAAGCCACCACCTCCCAAATTATCAGGGAGCATGTGAAAGGGTGCATGGACACACCTACCGGCTTGAGGTGGTGGTGGAAGACGACGTAGGTCAAGACGGGATGGTTCTTGATTTCGGCAGACTAAAGCAGGTTGTGGTTGAGGGTGTTTTGGAGGAGCTTGATCACTGCGACCTGAATCAGGTGTTGGATAATCCAACTGCCGAAAACATCGTTGAATGGATTTGGAGCAGGCTCTGCGGCCAACTAAATCTAGATTCAATAACGCTTTGGGAGGGTAGAGGCAAGTGGGTTCGGAGAAAGCGGTAGTCCTTCTCTCAGGAGGCCTTGATTCAGCGGTCACAGCCTACCAAGCTAAATCAGAGGTTGATTTGGTTTACCCCTTAACGGTTTGTTACGGTCAAAGGCACAGCAGGGAGATTGATTGCGCCCGAAAGATAGCTGAAAAACTCAAAACACAACCCCCCCGGATAATAGAAATCGACCCGGCGTTGTTAGCCTCATCCTCACTCACAGATAAATCAAGGAAAATGCCCGTCGACCGCACGCAAGATGAGATAGGCGAAGGGGGGATTCCAAATACGTATGTCCCTGCGAGAAACGCGGTAATGCTTGTGCTTGCATTATCCTACGCCGAATCCATCGGCGCCAGGGAGGTTTACATCGGGGCCCATACCCTTGACTACTCAGGATACCCCGACTGCCGGCCTGAATTCATTGAAGCCTTCCAGAGGATGGCTGATCTGGCAACCAAAGCGGGGGTTGAGGGAAACCCCATAACAATTCGGGCGCCGCTTATCAATATGGATAAAACCCAGATTATCTCTTTTGGGGCTTCCTTGGGTGTGCCGTTTGAGCTCACAACAAGCTGTTACTTCGGAGCTCGGAAGGCTTGCGGCAGATGCGACAGCTGCAGACTTCGTTTAAAGGGTTTTAGGGGCGCGGGATTGGTTGATCCGGTGGAATACGAGTGAAAAAAAATAGGATGAGAGTTTCCGAGGTTTTCACAAGCATACAGGGTGAGGGCAGATACATTGGGTTGCCTCAGGTTTTCATCCGCCTCGCCGGATGCAATCTAAGGTGCAGTTGGTGTGATACTCGATATGCCTGGGAGGGGGGAAGGGAGTATCCAATGCAAAAAATCATTGATTACATAGAAAAAACAGGGCTTAAAAGCGTCTGCATAACCGGCGGCGAACCCATGCTACAGATTAAGGGGCTTAGGATCCTTGTTGAGAGGCTTAAAAGTCGAATGAATTTCGTGTTGCTTGAAACAAACGGCACTAAATACGATGAGGCTGTTTTCTCAAAGGTTGACTGCGTAAGCTGCGACATAAAACCCCCCTCCTCCGAGGAGAAAAGCGATTTAGAGGTAGCTGAGAAACTCAAAGACAAGGACCAGATTAAAATAGTTATATCCACTGAAGACGATTACTATTTCGCAAAACAATTTACTTGTTTTGAGGCGGAGGTTTTCCTGCAACCCACCCACCCTATGAAGGCGGGGTGGGTTGTGGATCAGGTGATTGAGGATAAACTGGATTTCCGGATCCTGCCTCAGCTTCATAAACTACTTAAGTTAAGGTGAACATACTTTGGAGACCCAGGATCAGAGGCCGGCGAAACTGCATAAACTGGATAAAGTAGGCGTATCCAACCTGAAAACCCTTGTTGAAACCAGATACAAAGGCAGGATGTATCGTTTCATACCTAGCATCGACTTAACAATCGACTTATCGGGAGAGAGGAAGGGGATACACATGAGCCGCCTGGTTGAGGCCATCGCCGAATCCATTGAAGAGACTATTACGGCGAAGACTCAGGAGGAGAACGCAAGCCTTGAGCATCTGGGAAAAAAGGTGTTGGCTGGATTATCCCAAAGACACCCCTTCCTTAAAGGCCAGATAAGCTTTAAAGCGGATTTGGTGGTTAAGAAAAAAACCCCTGCTACACGGAAAAACACCTTTGAAAACCACGAAATAATGGTTCAAGTACTTTATTTTAGGGGGGGTTTCCGGAAAAAACTATCCTGTGAAGTATACGGGAACACCGTCTGCCCCCACAGCATGCAGCATACGGGGAAACCGCATATACAACGCGCTAAAGCCACGCTCACAATAGAGACCGATTATGAGAGGGAAATAGATCTTGAGGATATGGTGGATTGCGTGGAGGAATCCTTCTCCAGCCCCGTCTACACCCTCCTTAAAACCGAGGATGAGGCGTGGGTCGTCAACCGGATGCATGAAAACCCGCTTTTCGTCGAGGATGTGTGCAGAAACATCATATCCGGGGCCCAGAGGTTCAGTGACTCAAGGATTAAAGTCAAGGTAGTCTCCGAGGAAAGCATCCACAGACACGATGTCGTGGCGGAAGCGGAATCCAGCACTTAATATATCCATAAAATAATTAATAATAATTAAAATCCAGCACTTAATATATCCATAAAATAATTAATAATAATTAATATTCTATCGGTGGTTGTGTTGATCAAACAAGACGTGGTATTGAATGTATCCTCAAGCTTAAACGGCTACTTTGACCCGGAACTGGATTTATTTAGAAACAGCCTGAACCTTGATAGGGTGCATCAGCTTAGAATTAATTCGGATATTATCCTAACCTCATCCAAACACGTGCGCCTAAACGACCCCCTCTTTAAGGCTTCTGCGCGCGACTTCACTGCCAGGATAGTCATAGTGGATCCCCAGGCGGAAACCCCTCCGGCGTCCAAGGTCTTTAAAACCTGCGGCAAGGTGACGGTTGCCGTATCCAAGCAAGCACCCCAATCGAGGCTGGATAAGTTGATGGACTCCTGCGACGTTGAGATACTGCCTTTTGGGGATTTAACCGTCAACCTTGAGGGGTTGCTTTTGGATCTGGCTAAAAGAGGAAAAAACCGGGTTCTGGTTGAAGCGTGTGCCCAGCTTTCAAGCAGGCTTTTAAACAAGAAGTTGGTGGATGAATTGTTTCACGCCGTATTTCCGACAATAATATCGACGGGTTACCCGGTTTTCGCAGACATCGAAGACGCAGTAGGCTTTGAGCTTAGGGGGATAACCCAGTTCGGAGACATACTGGTAAACCACTACCATGTGAAGCCTTGAAAAGGGTATCCTACTAGGTACATCACAATTAATGATAACGCCATGGCTGAAACCAGTTGAAGTATTTTTTTATATGTTTCAACCCAGTCCGCGGAGAAATACTGTCTAGTTAAAACCAGACACAAGTGGACTGGCGACAAAAGTATGCCTAAGTATGCCCCAATATAGGCTATCATAAGCAGGGAGGCATTTATTTGGGGTGTTTTGATCAGGGGAAGCAGGAAGGGGAATGTGGTCCCAACGGATGCCACAGTCAATCCGGTCAGAAGGCTTACTAAGAAGGGTATGCAAAAGACTATTACTTCCACAGGTACTTGGGCGTTTACTAGGAGTGTCGGCAGACCCTCGACGGAGTCAGTTGACTTAATCATGGTTTTAAAACCCATAACCCCCCACACCAATATCAATAGAGCCAGGGGGCGTGTTTTGTTAAAGCAAAAACTGAATTCACTCCAACCTACTTTATAGATGAAAACAACCAAGGCAAGTGTGAAAATCAATACTGCAGCCAGGTTAAGTTTAAAAACCAGGTGCATGATTATTATGGCGGCAACCGGCCAAACAGCCTCCAATAATCTCCTTATCTTAAGGGTTCTGACTGTTTTCTTTTGGGGAAATCTTGTGAGCAATAAGGCTCCGAAAAGTATCGCAAACAAGGTGTAGGGAAAAGTCAAATACACTATATTCCATACCTGTGTCTCAAATAATGCTGCGGAGAGGATTATGGCGGGGTAAAGAGGCCAACTGTATTCCCAGATATGCCTAAACCAATAGTTTAATACTGTCTTGTATTCCGCAGATACTTCCAATCCACGTGACATGCTTTCGACGAACGGCGCGGACACAAGCGCTCCTCCAGGCATGGGAAGCAGGCCGATGAAGGCTGGGACTGCGGCAAGGGAGAATCGTCGATCCCCAAAAATTGAGTCTACTTCGGATACCAGTAAATCCAGTTTCTCAAGGCGGTTTAGAATCGCTCCAAGAAGGCTTACGCCTAACACAATCCAATAAAGCTTAATCGTCTGGAATTCTATGGCTGATGCTGCGATGATCTTTACGGATTCGGCGGGGTTTAGATTGAATAGAAGCCCTAAAAGCAGGCTCCCTAAAAGGAGGGTGCCGCCTACATTAAGCCGGGCTTTGATGCATATTATTAGGAAAACAAGTACTGAAGACAATTTAATTAAGGTGAGCATAACGCCATTATTATTGCATTAAAACTATAAAAGATGAGGTTATGGATGTTAAGATTCAGCTTGCCCTGGATTTCGTGGACCTTGACCGAGCGATTAAATGCTTGGATGAAGCCTTTGAATACGTGGACTTCATTGAAGCCGGCACGCCCCTCATCAAGTCGGAGGGTTTAGAGTGCGTAAGGCAGCTTAAAAGACGAAGCCGCGGTAAGCCGGTTGTCGCGGACATGAAGATCATGGATGCGGGGCGCATAGAGGTTGAGGCTGCATCGAAGGCGGGCGCAGACTACGTGGACGTGTGTGCTCAAGCAGGCGATGAGACTGTAATCGAGTGCGTGGACTCCGCCTTGAATGTAGGCGCCAAGGTAGTCGCAGACTTGATTGGGGTTCCGAATCCCCTAGTCCGGGCTGAGAGGATGCAGCAGTTGGGGGTTGAAGTCGTCACATTCCATCAGGGAATAGACAGGCAGATGAAGGGGGCCTCCTCCTTCAAGCATGTTATGGCGGCAAGCCAGAGATTGTCGATCCCCCTGGGTTGTGCGGGAGGCTTAACCAGTGAATCTGCGGTAGATGCCGTCTCCGCAGGCGCATCCATCATAGTGGTAGGCGGGGCGATAACGAAAGCCGAGTACCCGGGGGAGGCCGCAAAAAAAATTAGGCAAGCTGTCGACTCTATGAAGAAAATACCTACTAAACACTTTACACGCACCAAAGAACTTTATAGTCTATTAGCGGGTGTCTCCTGCGCCAACCTATCGGATGCCCAGCACCGAAGGGGTGTTTTAGCAGGCATTACGCCCTTATGCGGGGATTTCAGGTTTGCAGGCCCCGCCGTAACGGTTCGCACCTACCCCGGAGACTGGGCGAAACCCGTTGAAGCAGTTGATGTCGCCTCCCAGGGAGACGTACTCGTGATAACACAAGGGGGGGTCCCACCCGCATGCTGGGGGGAGCTTGCAACCGAGAGCGCTCAAAGAAAAAAGCTTTCCGCAGTAGTAGTGGACGGCGCAGTCAGGGACGCTAAAGAAATAATTAAGATGGGGTTCCCCGTCTACGCTAAACACGTTTGCCCGAATGCGGGGGAGCCGAAGGGCTTCGGGGAGATAAACGTGCCCCTAAACATAGGGGGTGTGACCATCAAGCCAGGGGATATCGTTGTGGGGGATGCAGACGGCGTCGTCGTCGTCCCCCAAGGCAAGGCTGTTGAAATAGCTAATAGGGCTCACGACGTATTGGAGCGGGAGAACCGCATAAGAGAGGAGATAAAAGAAAACAGCAGCCTCTCTAAGGTGACCCACCTGATTAAATGGGAGAAAACAAACTAAATTACCTGTACCTCACCCTCTCAAGTATATTTTCCACTCTTGCGTTCACCTGTTTTCCCGGGTTATAGCCCCGCAACACATTCACCCAGATTTCTGCGTGTTTTTTGGGGTGGGTCGCCTTAAGGCTTTTATTGAACACGACAAGGTCTACTGCCTTATCCTCTGTTTTACCTGTGAATTCAGATAAACCGAAGTCGATGAAGAAAACCCGTGAACCCGAGATTATGATGTTGCTTGTCGTTAAATCGTTGTGGACTATGTTAGCTTCATGCATCCTCTTAATCTGGGCGCCAACCTCCAAGGCTGTTTGAGTCGGCTCTGTTTGCTCCATGAAAACGTCTTTTGCTAGTCTCCCCTCAATCAACTGAAGGGTTAACGTATTTGTTTTCTCATCCACATCCAACACCCGCGGTACGTTGATTACTCCTTGAAGGCGCCTTAGATTCCGAGCTTCAGAGTTTGTCCTGAGCCTTCTTATTCGTTCATCCAGTTTTTTTATGCGGTATTCCTTCTCAACCCTGTGTTTTATTACCCTCTCATATTCGAGGTATATGTGCGCTTCAGCAGCCTTACTAATCAAACGCATTTCCGGCTTATCTTTATTTATATAGTTTTGGTATTAATCTATTGCGTGTATGAAAGATGGAATACAGTTTCTTGTGGAATACA
>WJJK01000379.1 GCA_014729705.1 Candidatus Altarchaeales archaeon
GAGACGACTATTAGTAGGGGGAAAATCGAAAGCAGGCTGAAGTAGGCGATCTCCGCTGATAAACCCGCCAGATCGTTTGCATGCATTTCACGGTAGAACCACCGTAAAATCCTATCCGCCTTCCGCCTGTCTCGATGGAAATCAAACATATTCCCCTCCCTTTACTTTAGGTTGGCGTATTCCTCTACTACGTCTTCAGTAAACTTTTGCATGCCCTCGCACGTTTTCACGTGTCTAAGCATGGCGGAAATCACTTTAGGCGGAACCGTTGCGATGTGTGCTCCAACCAACGCCGCTTCCCTGACTTGCCTTGTGTTTCTGAGGGAGGCTGCGATAACCTGGGTGTTGAGGTCGTAGTAGGTGAGCAGTTCAACGCACTGCTGCACTAAATCAATCCCGGATAGGATGCCGTTATCTTCAAGCAGCACGTGGTCCTCAACCAATCCTTCGGCGGGGTAGTAATCAGTTTTGCCGTATTTTAGTTTCGCATTACACCGCAGAAGGTCGTCTATCCTCCCTGCGAAGGGGCTTACGTAGGTTGCACCGGATTTAGCGGCCAACAACGCTTGTTCAGGCGTGAAAACCAGGGTGCAGTTCACTGGCACGCCTTCGTCTGCGAGGGCTTTGATGGTCTTCAAACCCTCAAAATCGGATTCAGACTCCATCTCAAAGGAGGGGTTTACTGGGACCTTTATGTTTACGTTCCCGTCCTCTGAGAAAAGCTGGTGGAGTTTCAAGCCCTCCCTGACCATGCCTTCACTGTTTGTTTCAGTGACCTCCAGGCTCACCGGCGTATTGCCTGCGACAGACAAAACCTCTTTTATGTACTGCTTTAAGTCAACGCCTTCCCTTTTGCCCACCGCCTTCTTCAGGAGGGAGGGGTTGGTTGTGACTCCGTCGGCCACGCCCCAGCCGTAGGCTTTCTTTATTTCGTCTAAATCCGCTGTGTCTATGAATATCTTCAACTTAAATACCTCGCTAATTATTTTGGCAGTGTTTTATTATTTGCCTGCCTAAACCTAACCTATTTAGTTCTAGAAGTTTTTATTTGAAGACTGTAATAAGTGAACCAGAATGAAAGTAGTGGATTTAAAAGATAAGACACCGGTTGAAGAAATAATCTTGGTTGTGAAGGAAGTTAGGGAACCCACTCAAACGAGGGTCGGCATGGTTCAGCAGGTGGATGCTGAAGACGACTCAGGATCCTGCACCATCACTTTGTGGAACGACCAAACCGGCTCCCTTGCCGCAGGCGACAAGGTTAAGATCACAAACGGTTGGTGTAAGGAGTATCAAAGCCAGCTTCAGGTGTCCTCCGGAAAATTCGGTTCCATCGAAAAAATCGAGGAATAAAAAAAACGAACCGCTCACCGGGGATTGACCTCCTGTTGGAGGTGTTTTAGGGCAATAAAATGGGTTTAAGGGATTTTCTTTCGGAGCTTGAAGAAGATAGTCTCTTAACCAAAGTAAACTCCCAGAAAGACCCTTACCTCGAAATAGCAGGGGTTTTAAGGGAAAACCCGACTCAACCCCACCTGTTTGAGGATGTTAAGGGCTCTGCCTATAAGGTTGCGGCGGGCGTGTGCGCAAACCGCAGCCTCTTCGCTAAAGCATTAGGCTGTGAAAGAGAAGAGCTTCTTAGTAGGATAACGCAGGCCATAAAACACCCCCTGAAACCTGAACGGGTGTCGGAGGCTCCCTGTAAAGATGTTGTCGTGGGGGATCCGGATTTATCTGAGTTACCTGTTTTAACTCATTCAAGCCGGGACATGGGCCCCTACATAACCGCGGGCGTCTGGGTTTCCTATGATAAAAAATGGGGTTTGAATGCCGACTACCACCGGGCTTGCCCTATCTCGGAGAATGAGTTGGTTGTCCGGGTATGCCAGCGAGACATGCACCGTTACCTTAAGGAAAACGATCCCCTGCCTTGCGCGATATGCATTGGTTTACATCCGTCAGTGTCTCTTGCAGCCTCGGTTTCCCAAACTCCCGGCACCGACGAACTTGCGATAGCGAACTCCTTGAAACCCCTTGAGCTTGTTAGATGCGAGTCAATGGATGTGTGGGTGCCCTCTGAGGCGGAGATAGTGGTTGAGGGGACTTTGACGGCTTCGAAACGCCACAGTGAAGGACCCTTCCCCGACATAACCCGCACCTACGATAAGGTGCGGGATGAACCTGTTTTCACGGTTAATTGCGTAACCCACAGGAGGAACCCTATCTATCAGGCTCTTCTCCCCGCATACAGCGAGCATTTTCTTTTGATGGGTATGCCTCGTGAGCCCACGATTTTTGAGGAGGTTTCACGGGTCGTTGACTGTCGAAACGTATTGCTCACTGAAGGGGGTTCAAGCTGGCTTCACGCAGTCGTTCAGATAGCCAAGAAACAACCTGAAGACGGGTTGAAGGCTGTTGAGGCCGCATTCAAGGGTCATGCAAGCCTTAAACACTGTGTGGTGGTTGACGAGGACATAGACCCCTACGACCCCCATGACGTTGAATGGGCGGTAGCCACCCGCTGCCAGTTCGACGAAAACGCGAGGGTCTGGCGGGATAGGGGGTCTTCCCTTGATTGTTCGGCTGAGCCTGCGGGAGACACCGACCGCCTTACCACAGCGAAACTAGCTCTTGATGCCACTATTCCCTGGGATAAGGGGCGCCGGAATTTTGTGAAGGCAGAGTTGGGTGTATAAAAAAAATCCTGTTTTCATTTTTATACTTGTGTTCAGTGATTTACTGTTTAACACCATTTTTCACTTCAGTTGGAGTAGTTAGGGCTTTTGTTCTTGACTGCTTTTGCTTTAAAAAAAAATTCAAACAAATTTTTTTTTTGTATCCAAAATTTTTTTTGGAGGTGTTATTTAATAAATTGGCTCGTGGACCTAAGAAGAGAAGGGCGTATAAGAGGAGGCCGAGCAGGTTCTCCCATAATCAGCAGAACAATGGAGGGGGGGATAAAAGCCGAATGCTTGATGTGAGCAGGGAGCGGGTCTTCCGCATTGAACTTGACGAATTGGTTGAGGAAAGCAGCTTCGATAAAACCAAAAACACTGTTGCGGCGAATGTACGCACTAAAGCCGCCCGTCTAGGCATCAAGGAGGCTGAGGATTACTTGGCCGAAGTTGAAGGCGATTATATTGAGCCTGAGGTTTCTAAGAAAATCCGAAAGCTTTTGAAAAGATACACGAAGTATAGGTGATAGTATCAAGGGTTTATGGGAGTCGGATAAGCAACGTCTCTTCGCAGACCGCGTAAGCGATAGGGCCCAGGATAAATGGTTTGATTGGCGCTGGCAGATCAGGCATACCGTAACCGACATAAATGTTGTTGAAAAGCTTTTAGACATTGAATACGGTCCCGGGGAAAAGCAGCTTCTTTCCAAGACGATAGAGAAATTCCCCCTATCCGTCACCCCCTATTATCTGTCGTTGATTGATTCCGCTGATTTCCGAAACGACCCCGTATATAAGCAGGCGATACCCGATCCAAGGGAGCTTGACGTGGTGGTATCGGATATGGCGGATCCGTTGGCTGAGGATAAAGACAGCCCTGTGCCTGCGATAACACACCGGTACCCCGATAGGGTGTTGTTTCTAGTCAGCAACGTCTGCTCCATGTATTGCCGACACTGCACACGCAAACGGAAGGTGGGGGACGTGGATTCGGTTCCCTGCGACGAGGTTGTGGAGCAGGGTTTAAAGTACATCAACGACAAGCCCGAGGTTAGGGACGTACTATTGTCGGGGGGGGATGCGTTGATGCTTGATGATGAGAGACTGGATTACATATTAACAAGGCTTCGGGGAATCCCTCATGTGGAGATAATTCGCATTGGCACCCGGATGCCTGTGGTATTGCCCTTCAGGGTGACAGACAATCTTGTTGAGGTCTTGAAAAAACATAATCCCGTGTGGGTTAACACCCACTTCAACCACCCCCGGGAGCTTACCGCATCCTCTAGGAAGGCGCTTTCGAGGTTGTCTGATGCAGGCTTGCCTTTGGGTAATCAATCGGTTTTGTTGTCTGGAGTAAATGATTGCCCCAGGATCATGAAGTCTTTGGTGCATAAGTTGGTGGCCAACCGGGTTAGACCGTATTATCTTTTCCAGTGTGATTTGTCTGAGGGGTTGACGCATTTCAGAACCCCGGTTAGCAAGGGCATTGAGATCATGGAGAACCTTTTAGGCCATACAACCGGGTTTGCGGTGCCCCGCTACGTTATCGACGCGCCGGGTGGAGGCGGTAAGATCCCTGTGATGCCTAACTACGTGATCTCCCACGGCACTAATAAGGTGGTTTTGAGGAATTTTGAGGGCGTTATTACAACCTATAAGGAGCCTGACAGCTATGAACCGGTTTTCTGCGACCGCCGCTGCGCAGAATGTGACTTGAATCTTAAGCTTGACGGCGCGCAGGAGGTGAAGGCTGTTGGAATTGCTAAACTCTTATCCGACTATGATAAAACCATTTCTTTGACGCCTAATAAGACTGAGCGGGTTGACCGACGGAATGGGGGTTGACAGCATAACATGTTTAGGCGGTTCATTGATCCAAATAGGCAGATTGAATGACCGCGTATATTTGATGTGTCTGGATCCAGGTGACATGCCGGAGCTGGTGGGTTGGCTGGTTTCCCTTGCGAAGGAACATCATCTCACAAAAATATTTTGTAAAATTCCGGCTTCCTTTGAGAAGCGTTTTCTGGGGGAAGGTTTTGTGCGGGAGGCTTGCCTACCGGGGTTTGCGGCAGATGAGGGGGACCTGGTTTTTCTGAGTAAATTCCTCTCTGAATCAAGATCAAAAACTGATGGGGGTAGAATAGAAAAAATACTTAGGGTATGTGAAGGTAAAAAACCCCAGCCTGCAAAGGGGTGTGAAAACATACAACTGGCTTCGAAGAATCATATAGAGAAGCTCTCTGAACTTTATGCAACAGTGTTTGAATCCTATCCCTTCCCCATAACCGATTCCGCCTACCTCCGGGAGACTATGGATAATTCAACCCTCTACTTCCTCGTCCAACAAAAGGGGAGGGCGGTTGCCGCCTCTTCCTGTGAGATTGACTTCCAAAACATGTGCGCGGAATTAACCGACATTGCGGTGCACCCTGATTACCGCGGCCGCAACTTCGCGCAGAAACTGATACGGAGGATGGAGGAGGCCCTCAAACAAATCAATGTATGTAAATACTTCACCATCGCCCGCGCATTGAATCCCTCAATAAATGTGGCGTTCAAAAAATCAGGCTACACCTACTGCGGCACCTTAATAAAGAACACGCAAATCAGCGGCGGATTCGAGGACATGAACGTCTGGCACAAAAAAATAATTACAGTATAACTACGCCCTATTGTAACTATAATACACTATCTTGTAACTATAATACAAAAAACTTAGAAAAAACCCATAATTGATTTTAGGTTGCTATTAATCCTCAAAGCATTGTTTTCAATAAAATGGGTTTTGAATATGCCCCTACTCTATCGATATTTTGAATATGCCCCTACTCTATCGATATTTTGTATTAATATCTCTTTTTTGTAATGTTTATCTGATGAAAAAGTATCAGTTCACTGTTTTAATCGAGCAAGATGAGGATGGGGTGTATGTAGCTAAGGTTCCTCAGTTACGCGGTTGTCATACTCAAGGCAAATCGGTTGAGCAGGCTTTAGATAGGATTCGGGAGGCCATTGATTTGTGTCTTGAGGTTGAAAAAGACGAGTTAGTGCCCACCCGTTTCGTTGGCGTACAACAGATAGAGGTTGCCGCGTGAGCAAACTTAAACCTGTTTCTCCAAGAAAACTCAGTAAATTAATCGAAAAACTGGGGTTCAACAAAATACGGCAGAAAGGTTCACACGCCTTCTATCTGCATGAAGATGGTAGGCGAACAGTCATACCCCTTCACTCCAGCGAAGATATTGGTGTCGGCCTGCTAATAGAAATCCTAAAAGAAATCGAACTCAACAGAAAACAATACCAAAAACAAATAAAATAAAAAAACACCTTCTCAAGAAAGTATTTACTGGCACTGCGGATTCGAGGACATGAACGTCTGGCACAAAAAAATAATTACAGTATAACTACGCCCTATTGTAACTATAATACAAAAAAATGTAAACCCTGTGAAAAAATAAAGGCGCAACCTTTTAGTTGATTATAACTAGATTTCAAACAGCTTGGTTAACAGAAAAAGGGGTGTGGGAACTCGTCAACTGAAGGGATGTGATTTGTGGGAGTGAGGCGTAAGCCGAAGACTGAGCCTGTTGAGTCTCCTCAGGGACGAGAAGCGTGTGGAAAAAGGAGCTACCAAGTTCAGGAGATATAATCTAATTCTTTGAGTTTTTCCATATCTTTATCAGTTGCAATGAATGCTAACCATTTTGGCAGATCATCTCGTTTAGGTGTTATCTTACATAATTTTAGCTTCCCTATTGTTTTGTAATAGAATTTATTGCTGGATACAGCAGATACGAATTCTATAGACTCAATATCTGGTTTTGATATCTGGTGGCTCCAAAAGAGAATACTTAGTGATATGTGTTCTCCTGTAATTGAGACCTTTCCAAAGGGCCAGCTACCAGAAAAACCACCGACTTTTTTGGGCCAACAAACATATCCTCTTCTGGAATATGTGTCCTCACTCTCTGACATCACAAAAATATTTAGGTGATTACTATTTAAGAAATAATCTGAAACCTCATTCACACACACCGTATAACAAGGGTTAGGTGCGTGTGTTTTTGGTTTAATTTTTAGTTTGGTGGGTGTTATACGTCTTTTTTTTTGGTTTGAGTTTAGTGTTTGTGGAAAAATATTTTTTTTTTGGGTATATATCTTTGTTTTCTCCTATGTTTTATTTGAGTTATGTTTTTGTCGGAGGCGGATGAGCGGGTTCTCGCAGGAGGTGACGGTGGTGCGGCTGCTAAGAGCATGAGGATTCTTGTGGCTTTGGGGGAGATTTATGGTGCAGACTCGTTGATTCCGGTTGAGTCGGTGCAGATTGCAGGCGTAAGCTACCATAACCTGGGGGAGGCCGGACTGGAGTACCTGGGTGAGTTAGCCCTAGACGGGCGGGTTAAGGTTCCCACCACGTTGAATCCTGCGGGCATGGATTTAATTGATTGGAAGGCTCATGGAATCCCCGCCGATTTCGCGGAAAAACAAGCCAACGTTGTGGAAGCCTTCACAAAAATGGGTGTGAACCCCACTTGCACCTGCACACCCTACCTAGTCGGCGTCAACCCCAAGTTCGGCTCCCACCTAGCCTGGAGTGAAAGCAGCGCAGTAACCTACGTCAACTCAGTGCTAGGTGCGCGAACCAACAAAGAAGGCGGACCCTCGGCCCTAGCCTCCGCAATCTGCGGGAAAACACCCAACTACGGACTACACCAAGACCAACAAAGACAACCCCACCAAACATTCAAAGTCGAGGCGAAAATAGAAACACTACCTGACTGGGGCGCCCTAGGCTACGCAATCGGCGTGTTAAGTGAAAACAAGATACCCTACATAGACGGCGCAAAAACACACGACACCGACCTGCTGAAAAGCTTCGGCGCCTCCCTCGTAACCTACGGCGCCAAACCAATGTACCACCTAGAAGGAGTAACACCCGAAGCAGACAAAGCC